>JAFTTD010000350.1 GCA_017466965.1 Bacteroidaceae bacterium | reverse complement strand
TTCTGCATTGAGGAACTCGCCTTTCTCATTGAGAAGCTTGAGCGCATTCCAATGGCGCGGATTGTGGCTTGCTGTTATGATTATTCCTCCACAAGCGTTTTCCATGGTTACTGCCACTTCGGTTGTAGGTGTTGAGGCAAGACCTATGTTTACTACATCGAAGCCCATTCCCATGAGTGTGCCGCAAACGACATTCTTGACCATTTCTCCAGATATGCGTGCGTCACGTCCGACAACAATCTTGTTTGTGCTTACATTTGTTGTTCGGCGAATTAGAGTGGCGTATGCTGATGTGAACTTGACTATGTCCAACGGGTTTAGTCCTTCACCGGCTTTTCCGCCAATGGTTCCACGTATTCCTGAAATTGATTTTATTAGTGACATTGAGTATTGGTTTTATTCTTTGTTTATAAATTGTGGGCTGGCGTCATCTACTCGTTGCCGTCGCCTTCCCTTACTTTCCTAATTGGAAACTTATTTCGTAGTAGCAAGGCAGTACATACTGTGAAGCGTTTGTCGTGCCTGATGAGTGAGGTACGATGAGGCGCACTTTAGCTATGCGTCCTGCATTTCTTGTCAGACGTATGTAGTCAATAGGTTTCAACCATCCAGAAGGTACGCTTGCGCCGTATCCAGACATCATGTAGCCTTCTGTGAATGCTCCTGTGTATGAACGGCTTCGGTGGGTGTATTTGCAGAGTATCTTGTCAACGATTGTTGGGGTAAAATAGTTGGTGTAAGTTGTGTCCGCCCCTAATATATCGTATTCAAGGAATCTGCATAGCAACATTTTGCTGATGGTGCTATCCTCCTGTTCCTTGGCCATCTCTACCATAGTTCTTCCTTCACCTTTACGCACAATCTGCATATACACTCCGTCTTCCTCGAAGAGCACGAACTCGTTGCGTGCAGTGTCGGTGATTGTGTCATTGGCGTAGAATTCGCTTTCATTTATGACTTTAATCTTGCCTACAAAATCGTTGTCATCAAGAAATCGTCTGATGGCCTTCTTCTCCTTTTCTTTCATGTCGGCATATGTTTCGCCGTCGTCGCAAGAATTGAAACTGACCATAGATGTGCTTACTGTTATCATTGCAATTACGTAGAAGAGTATCTTTTTCATTTATATTCCTTGTTTTCCTGTTTTCTTGTTGTAAGAAAATTATGTTATTTAATTGTGTGCAAATATACATGATAATTTTCAGATTATCATAAAACTAAGCGATTTTAGGATTTAAAAAGAATTGTTGACCTTTGAAAATGTATGCTTTTGTCATGTTCGTATATGTTTTATGAGAAAGCGGAGTGGGATTAGGGTATGAAAAAAATATTTAGTTGGATATGAATAACTTAATCTGTAAAACTTTGGAAATTCATATTAAATATCTTTATATTTGTAAATGTTAATCTTGAATGCATTCTTAAATTGTTTTAGTGAAAGTTTTTTCGGAAATAATTAATTTAGATATTATGAATAAAGGTAGTTTCAGACAATTTTTTTGCAAGCCTGTTCTTGCTTTGGCATCAGTGGTGTTGCTTTCGGGCAATGAAACTTTGAATGCGCAGAACGTGACATTTTACACTCCGCGCACAGTGAGAATAGAGAAGCCTCAGGACGGCACTTCAAGTCGTGAGTCGCTTGTTGTCATAGCCAAACCAGAAAGGGTTAAGGTGAAGGAATTCACAAAGGATGGTGCA
>JAFTTD010000349.1 GCA_017466965.1 Bacteroidaceae bacterium | reverse complement strand
CAGCAGCTGCTGGAAGAAAGTGGTCTTGTATATGCCCTGCTTGCCTATGAAGATGAGCATAGCCTGGTTCTGCACCCTCAGCCCCATGAGCGGCTTGACCATCGCCACGAACCATTTGCGGAAGAACTTCCGGAACTGTTCCTTGTCGGTGTCCACGTTCACACGGTCTGCCAGTTCGCCAATGTAGTCGCGCTCCCCTTCTCTGCCCTCCACAGCACACTTGTTCCCGTCGGCGGTGAAGGTGGCCTTCGGCAGACCAGCAATGTATTCGGTGAAGGGATTGTAGTCGGGACTGTTGTTCGAGCGAATCACCGAGCGTATGGTGTTGATGTTGACGCTTATGCCCATCTTCTCAAGCTCGCAGAACAGGTCGTTCTCGTCCTGGTCTCCGATGGCTCGGTAGGCAGTCTCGCCCTTCCTCATAATCTCATACTCTCCGGTGACGACATTGTGGCGCAGGCTTGCCCATCCCGCCGACAAGTGGTCGAGAATCTTCTGAGTCTTGCTCTTCGCCTTGCCGCCCGACTTCTTGCCGTCATACAGCTCGAGCATGGCATCGCGGCTTATACCGAACTTCTTCACCTCGTTGCGATAGACGCTCCTGACCACCGACTCTGTCTGCGGATACTCTGCAGCGAACTTCTGCGCCATCCACTCCACAGCCATATCCACCTCCACGCCGGCACGGTTGAACGCCCTTGCGTAATGAAGCACATACTTGTTGTGGCTGCCTGGAGCGAAGCTGATACACCGCTTCTGAGCCGTGCGCCTCACATAGCGGTCGGTACTCTCCATCAGCCTCTGGCACACAATGGGGTCATGCCACTCATGCTGAGCCTTTTCCTTGTCGCCCGCCTTTACGCCCTTTGCGCCGGCACCATTGCCGGCATCGCCATCACCACCGTCATCACCGGCTGCGGACTGAGGAACGCTGTCTGCCGCAAGCACCGACTCGTCAACCGGCAGCGGCTCAGCGTCCGGACGGTACAGCAGACGAGAGTCGTGGCAGAGCGTACATAGTCGCTCAGGATTGACACACTGAGTGTCAGCCTCCACTCCGTACCTCTCGCCCACATACGTCCCCACAGCCCTGCACACCTTGCCGTAGGCATGGCGGTCGCCGTTCTGCCACGACTGGCGCATAAGCTCCGAAACAGTAGTGTGGAAAATGATGTGAACACCCAATCCCGAACAAGTGCGATGGGCGAACACCACGCCCGGACCGTCGGCAAGGGCACTCATCAGAGCATCGACCTCTGACGGACGCAGATGGTCCACGTCCACGAACACGAGGCCCGTAAGCTCGGCAATGTCCTTGTTCCTCTTGCCACCCGAAAGCACAGCCGCCGGCACTATGGCAGCCAGTCTGCCCTTACGGTTGTCAGCCTCCTTCTTGGCCTTCTGTCGCTCAGCAATGGACAATGAGGCGTCTGCCGCCTTAGCTCGCGCATCGCGGTGCAGAACGGTCTGCTTAGCCACCGACTCGTCATCGCGGCAGTACTGCACCACCTGCCCATAACAGGCATCCAAAGGCTCCTTGGAATAGAAGTCGGTGAAGAACTGGACCTTTTCAACTTTTGCCCTCTGCTTCTGAGGGCTTTCGGGGGAAGGATGCTCCGCCCCGTCTGAATAAAAAATGTTGCTACTCATAGAAAAAAAAGAATTTGTTTGTTGATAAATAATCTGCCCCCGGGACGGCCATACACAAAGATGATGTTTCATGTCGAAACCCTAAAAACAACTGTCGCAAGGAAGAGAACCACGCCCATACTATCCTTCAAGACACGCAGAGACGGAAAACGACCAAGGGCAAAACTGTCACCGGCAGGTGCCCCGTCCGAACTCCACTTGAACCTTCCACACACTCCCCCACACCATACAAACGATGCAAAAAGTATGATTTTGCAAATGTAATAACGAAATGAAACAAAAGCAAATTTTAAGATAAATTATTTAAGGAGGGAAGGAGTTAAGTTTTTAAAGGAGTTAAGGAGTTAAGAAGTTAAGGAGTTAAGTTTTTTAGGAGTTAAAAGGAGGAGTTAAATAAAGGAGTTAAATAGGGGAGTTAAAAAGGGACGATACTATGGGTGAAAAAGAACTATAACAACCAAGTCATTCCGAACGAACGTGAGGAATCTCCTTACCTACGGCATAAACTGAAATCAACATCCGTTCATTGAGGAAGGAGACCATTATGAGGTTATGAGGTTATAAGGTTATGAGGTTATAAGGTAGGCAATAACACCCTGTGGTATCGTCCCATTTTAACTCCTTTATTTAACTCCCCTTTTTAACTCCAATAAAAACTTAACTCCTTAACTTCTATAAAAAGCTTAACTCCTTAACTACTTAACTACTTAACTCCTAAAAAAAAACTCAACTCCTTAACTCCTAAAAAAACCCTCCTCCTCCCCTCAATTTTCCTCCAGAAAAATTTGGAAAAAGTGAAAAAAAGTATTATCTTTGTAGTACATAAGAAGATGATAAAAGAGCTCGTATCAGCAACTTATGATGTGAAACAAAATTCTTTATTTACTAACAAACAAATTCTTTACAATTACTATGGGAACTATTAAACTGAACACAACCTATCAGAGGATAGCGATGAAGAACAAGAACGCTTATGTGACACGAGCTGCCAACTATTCAATGATAACTCCTGACGAAGTGCTCGACTTTGCCGAGAAGAACTCAGGAATGACTCGCGAAACACTCTCCGGAGCCATGACAGTAGTGGTAAGAACATTCGAGACGTTTCTCTTGAACGGCCACTCGGTGCAGCTGCCCGAACTCGGCACATTCCGCTTCAGCATAAGCTGCAAGGCTGTTGACAACGCAGAAGACATCTCTACAACCAACGTGCGTTCACGCAAGATCATCTTCACGCCATCAAAGCGAGTGCGCAATGCCATGAGACAAGTGAGCCTTGAAGGCATTGAGGACGAGAAGGAAGAGGTTGCAGAACCGTAAAAAAAGAAAGAAAAAAGGTGGCACGCCTGTCGTGAGACATACGCGTCATTTAGGGAACAGTGTCAGTTGACATTTTAATTGTTTTCATAATTAAATAATATCATGGTGAATTACTCATGAAAGGCGCATTTTTTATCACTGTTCCCGATTCTTTTCTTTAGGAGGTAAGGAGGTTATAAGGTTTTGAGGTTATGAGGTTTTAAGGTTTTGAGGTTATGAGGTTTTAAGGTTATGAGGTTTTAAGGTTATAAGGTAGGCAATAACGCCCTGTGGTATTGTCTGAACTCCTAAACTCCTGAACTCCTGAACTTCTAATTCATAATTCATAATTCATAATTAAAACTTAACTCCTTAACTACTTAACTCCTAAAAAGAAATCTCCTTAACTCCTAAAAACTAATCAAACCAAACAAATTTAACCAATCAATTACTATGCAGACTAATTTCAAGATACTCAGGCAGTTCCTTGAGTTCCTCTCAGAACACAAGGAGATAATAATAACCTTCCTTGAGGCAATAAAGAATTGCGGGAAGAAGAAGGAATAGCAACGAACGACAGCACAGAAGCATACACCTTCTGAAACACAAAGGACGCAGACTTTCCACCGTCAGCCACACTCTCGCGTCATATCATGACCGGAAGCATCAGCAAAACAATGCGGAAAGTCTGCGTTTAATAAAGTCAAGAAACGAATCAAGCAAAATGCCCAGAAACGAATGTCACATAATAGCACAAAACGACTTACAGCATCAGAGCACACCGGAATGAAGCTGCTCAACAGGGAACATCAAATCCCAGTTCTTACCCCATACCACATTACCATTCTCAATTGCAAACCGTTTGAACTTACGAGGGTCAAGATACTTGTTGTACTGCGGATGAGGATGCTTGCGGATATAATCTCCAATATTTACCAACCGAACAGTATTGTCGCTGAATGTCAAATGGACAGTCAGATTACCGGCATCAATTGCACTCTTAACATACAGTCTGTTCATAATTTTTCCTCCTATAATTTCTTCTTTATATTAGTACTCCTGACAGCTTGTTTAAGCACAAAAAACTTAACCCATTTGTCAATTATATTCTTATGATATTTATAGATAAACTCTTCTGCCGTCCGTTTATCCTTTTCAGGTAAAGGTTCAGCGCCTTTTTTCTCACGAGCTCGAATTTCAACCAATTCACCATCCATCATGATAAGGTCAAAAACACTTTCCATTGTACCATGAATCACATGTACGTGTATCGGTTCATGCTCATTAGAATAAAAATAAAAGATGAATCCAAAATACTCAAAAATCTTTGGCATATATCATAACATTTATAATTGCAAAAATACACAATATAATCAGAAATCAAATTCAGAAATCAAAAAAAAATCTATAACTATATAATTTTGCTTCACACATTATGCTTAACACAAACGTTGCATCAGAGCACACCCTTGCTCGAAGGCAGTTCGTACTTATACACATCGCGCTTGACAGCCATCTTCACCGAACGCGCGAAAGCCTTGAAAATGCCCTCAATCTTGTGGTGCTCGTTCTGCCCTTCGGCACTGACATAAAGGTTCATCCTTGCCGAATCGCTCAGGCTCTTGAAGAAATGGAGGAACATCTCGGTTGGCATGTCGCCCACCCTCTCCCTATGGAAATCAGCATGCCACACAAGCCACGGACGGCCTCCGAAATCGAGTGCCACACTGCAGATGCAGTCGTCCATAGGCAGACAGTAGCCATAGCGTTCCACTCCGCGCTTGTCGCCCAACGCCTTGGCAAGGCACTCGCCAATGGCTATGCCCGTATCCTCAATAGTATGATGCTCATCAACATTGAGGTCGCCTCGCACGGAAATGTCAAGGTCAATGCCCCCATGCTTGGCAATCTGCTCCAGCATGTGGTCGAAGAACCCTAACCCGGTGCTGACGCTGCACTTGCCGTTGCCGTCAAGATTGAGCGAAACGGAAATGTCGGTCTCCTTGGTAGCGCGTCTGACTGACGCCCTGCGCTCTCCAGCGAAGAGAATCTCAGCAATCTTGTCCCACGAACCTACCAGGATGATGTTCTCGTCGTCCATAAGGCTGTCGGGCAGACTGTCGGCAAGGATAAGGGCCTTGCATCCGAGATTGCGTGCAAGAAGGGCATCAGTGTGGCGATCGCCAATGACATACGAGTTGGCCATGTCGTAGTCGCCGTTCATATAAGCCGTCAGCATTGCAGTGCCCGGCTTGCGTGTAGGCAGGTTGTCTTCAGGAAAAGAGCGGTCGATGAGAATGTCATCAAAAGTCACCCCTTCAGAGCCAAGCACATCGAGCATAAGATTATGTGTCGGCCAGAAGTCAGATTCCGGATAGGAAGAAGTGCCGAGCCCGTCCTGGTTGCTCACCATTACGAACTCAAAGTCAAGTTTCGACCTTATGAAATGCAAGTTACGGACTACTCCCGGCAAGAAACGAAATTTGTCGAAAGAATCAATCTGTTCGTCCTCCGGCTCCACCAAAATGGTTCCGTCACGGTCTATGAATAACGCACGCTTCATTGTTTTTGAGGTTTTGAGGTTTTGGAAAAATGGGAGGAATGGGAGGAATCAGAATAATCAGAATACTCCGATTTCTCAGAATACTCCGATCCCTCCATTCTCCTAATTCTATCATCAGCTGTATTTGCGCAATGCGCTGAGCAGTCGCCTGTTCTCCTCTGCTGTGCCGATGGTGATGCGCAGGCAGTTTCCGCAGAGCGACACACGATTGCGGTTGCGCACTATAATGCCGTTCTTCACAAGATAATCGTATATTCTGTCGGCATCTGCAACTTCGGCAAGGAAAAAGTTTGCATCCGTAGGGTAAACTCTCCTGCACAGCGGAAGAAGAGCAAATCCCTGCATCAACGACTCTCTTGCCTCGAGAATCATGTTCACACGCTGGTTTATCTTTGTCGTGTTGCTAAGAAGCTCCTTGGCAGCCTCCTGAGTGAGACGGCTAACATTGTAGGGATACTTCACCTTGTTGAACACAGAAATGATTTCGGCTGAGGCAAAAGCCATTCCCAAACGTATGGCTGCCGCACCGAGAGCCTTTGAGAATGTGTTGAGAACAATGAGGTTGGGATACTTGTGGAGCTCCAGACGGAAAGGCACCTGACGCGAGAAGTCGGAATATGCCTCGTCAACAACCACTATGCCCTGAAACTCGCTGAGAACTCTGACAATCTCCTCACGGCACAGATTATTGCCCGTAGGATTGTTTGGAGAACAAAGGAAAATGACCTTGGTAGAGTCGTCGCAGGCGGCAAGCAAGTCATCGGCACGGAACTGGAAGTCGGCATCAAGGCTCACCTTGCGGTACTCCACATCGTTGATGTCGGCACATACCTCATACATACCGTAAGTAGGGTCAATGGCCACGACATTGTCCACACCCGGACGGCAGAATATGCGGAACACCAGGTCGATGGCCTCGTCGGAACCGTTGCCCAGGAATATACATTCGGGCAGAACACGCTTCAGCGGAGATATAATCTTCTTCAGATCCTCCTGCAGAGGGTCGGGATAACGGTTGTAAGGCTCGTTGTAGGGATTCTCATTGGCATCGAGAAACACCTCGGCCGTCACTCCCTTATATTCATCACGCGCGGAACTATATGGCTTCAGAGCCATGATGTTGGCGCGCAGCAGTTCTTTGAAATCTTTCATACAAAAACAAATTTGACGTTATCTCCCGACACTGTCAAGGCGCACCGTCATTGCGTTGCGATGAGCGTCGAGAAGTTCATTGGCAGCCATCATTTCAACTGCCGGACCAATGGAACGTATGCCTTCGGTAGTAAGCTCCTGGAATGTAATCTTGCGTATGAAGCTGTCGAGGCTCACACCGCTGTAAGCCTTGGCATAGCCGTTGGTAGGCAGAGTGTGGTTAGTGCCCGAAGCATAGTCGCCCGCACTTTCGCACGAATAGTTGCCGAGGAATACGGAACCAGCATTGACGACACCCTCTGCAACCTCGCCGTAATTGTCAACAGCAAGAATGAGATGCTCAGGGGCATACTCGTTCACAATGTCGAGCGCTTCAGAAATATCCGAAACAAGTATCAGCTTGCTGCTTTCAAGGGAACGCAAAGCTATATCCTTGCGCGGAAGCAGCTCTATCTGGCGCTCTATCTCTGAGGCAACAGCGCCAATAAGCCTTTCGCTCGGAGACACAAGCACAACCTGGCTGTCGGCGCCATGTTCAGCCTGAGAGAGCAGATCGGCAGCAACGAACACAGGATTGGCACTGTCGTCAGCCACAACAGCCACCTCGGAAGGACCGGCAGGCATGTCTATGGCAACCTCACGAAGAGACACCATCTGCTTGGCTGCCATCACATACTGATTTCCAGGTCCGAAAATCTTGCTAACCTTCGGAACGCTCTCTGTGCCGTATGCCATAGCGCCTATGGCCTGCACTCCTCCGCATTTGGCAATCTTGTCAACACCAGCCACTCTGGCAGCAACAAGAATAGCAGGATTAAGCCTGCCGTCAGCGCCCGGAGGTGAGCACAGAACAATCTCGCCGCATCCGGCAATGCGCGCCGGAGTGGCAAGCATGAGCACCGTGGAGAACAGAGGCGCTGTGCCGCCCGGAATATACAGTCCCACCTTCTCAATGGCTACAGCCTTCTGCCAGCATACCACCCCTGGTGATGTTTCAATCTTCCTGCCCACAAACTTCTGTGCTTCATGAAACTTCATTATGTTTGAATGTGCCAGCTCAATGGCAGCACGGAGCTGTGGCGACACAAGGCTTTCAGCCTCCCTTATCTCATCTTCGGTGACCAGTATGCTGTCAAGGCGCACTCTGTCGAACTTCTCTTCATACTCAACGACAGCCTTGTCGCCCTCTGCCCTAACCTTCTGAAGCACTTCCGACACGACAGAATGCAGCTCGGCAAGGTCTTTCTCAGGCCTTGCAAGCAGAGACTTCCAGTCGTCACGCTTAGGATTCTTGAGAATTTGCATAATTCTAAAGGATATATAAGGTTCTGTAATCTTAAAGTATCATCTTCTCGATAGGCAGCACAAGTATGCCCTCAGCGCCCAGATTCTTCAGCTTGCCAATGATCTGCCAGAAGCACCTCTCGTCGAGAACAGTGTGAATACTGCTCCATCCCTCTGTAGCCAACGGCATGACAGTAGGGCTCTTGATGCCCGGAAGCACCTCAATGATGTCCTTAACCTTGTCGGTTGGCGCATTCATAAGCACATACTTCTTGTCCTCAGCAATCATGACAGACTCGATGCGGAAAAGGAGTTCGGAGAGGATTGACTTCTTCTCCTCAGAAAGGTTGTCGTTGGATATGAGCAGAGCCTCGCTTTCCATAACCACTTCCACCTCCTTCAGATTGTTGCTAACAAGAGTGGAGCCCGAACTTACAATGTCGAAAATGCAGTCGGCAAGACCTATGCCCGGAGCAATCTCAACAGAGCCTGTGATGACATGGACATTGGCGCTGACACCCTTGCTGCTCATGAAACGGCTGAGAATGCCCGGGTATGAAGTAGCGATGGTCTTGCCCTCAAACCATTCAACACCGGGATAATCAACAGACTTAGGAATGGCAAGAGACAGGCGGCAACGACTGAAGCCCAGCCTTTTCACAATCTCAACCTTTTCTGCACGTTCGGCATACTCGTTCTCGCCCACTATACCAATGTCTGCCACTCCATTCGCCACCGTCTGCGGAATGTCGTCATCACGAAGGAACAACACTTCCAACGGGAAGTTCGACGCTTTCACAAGCAATGTGCGCTTTGAAGCACTCACTTTAACGCCCGATTCGCAGAGGAGATTCATCGTATCCTCAAACAGGCGACCTTTTGACTGTACTGCTATTCTTAACATATTATCTAATTTTTATTTATTTCATCAATTCCATCAGCATGCTCACTGTGCAGCAAAATCCATCAATGAGAATCTGCCATATAGTGAAGGCGCACGCGTGTACCCTCTCAACACAAAAAAACAAAGGGCTTTGCTGTTGTCGGCAAGCCCTTTTTCATATATGATACATACACACATCATTGCTCACCGAATATCTTCGCTGAAATGCAAATGGCTGTGTAATGATGTATAATTCATATTTCTGTCTGATTAAGTTGCGCAAAAGTAGCATTTATCTTTCTTTCTGCAAAGAAAAGCACTGAAAATTATTACACAAAATCATTTAAACACGATATTTCCTGTTAAAATGCAAGAACTTTCAGGCTGGAACATCCCCACATAAGGTTTCTTCTTCCACTTCTCGCCACTTGTGCGGAACAAGCGCAGAACGGTTTTGTAATCAAACGTCCCCATGTCATAAACGACATAGTCATAGCTCTTGTCGGGCACCACAAGGTGGCCCTCATCACTGATTCTTCCTTCAGCAAGGATTTTGTCGGCAGAAAGCCCGTAGCGCTCCGCAATATACGACATCACGTCAAGAGCCCTCGGACTGCCTATGAACAGATACTTCTTCTTCTGCATATATTCAATGGTATCGCTGTCGGTCTTGAACTGCTTGACAAAACGAGTGGTGACGAAAGTGCAGAACGCCTTGAAATAAATGGCGAGCTTGATTGGCATCGACACCAATATGCCGTAGTCGCTGAAGTGCTTGCGGAAGAATATGAGCATTGCCTGATAGAAGACATAGACGTAGCGGAAAGAGGTTTTCTCCGTACTCTCGCCCTTGTAATGGAGTATGTCAGCCGGAAGATAAAAGTTGCGGTAGCCCGCCTTCAGTATCCTGTAGGAAAGGTCGATGTCTTCTCCGTACATGAAGAAAGTCTCGTCAAGAAGCCCAGCCTTGTCAAGCGCCTTGCGCCTAATCAGCATGCAAGCTCCTGACACAACCTCTATTTCGCAATCCGAATTGCTGTCAAGAT
This sequence comes from Bacteroidaceae bacterium, assembly GCA_017466965.1. Next base: position 1,041 of record JAFTTD010000349.1, on the reverse strand, counting down.
AGAGCATATAGTACTTGCCGAAAACTCTGCTTTTGGGGAACAGAGAACACAATCCGCTCATCTTGCAGAACGAAGTGAAAGGAGTAGGAATTCCTCGTCTGGACTCAGGAGCGAAAGTACCGTTGTCGCGCAGCATCCTTACTCCCAAAGCACCAGCATCAGCATGGGTGTCCATGAAACCAATAGCCTCTCGAAGAACATCCTCGCCAATGAACGTATCAGGATTGAGCAGCATTACATACTCGCCTTTGGCAAGGCGCAATGCCTGGTTGTTGGCTGAAGCGAACCCCTTGTTTTCCTTGTTGAAGATATATTTAACCCCAGGAAACACAGAAGTGACAATCTCTTCCGATCCGTCAGTACTGCTGTTGTCAACCACAAAGACTTCGCTCTCAATTCCTTCAGAAGCCCTCTTTATGGAATCAAGGCACTGCAAAAGAAAGTGCTTAACGTTGTAATTTACTATTACTATAGAAAGCTTCATCTTATGCCGGGTTATCGTGTGACTCCAGGTGCTTCTTGATCTTCTCCTCTGTAGGCCAGCATATCAAAGTCGTAAGCAGACCAATCAAAGCACAGAGCAGTCCCGTTGTATCAACAACAAGGTAATGCACCAGCAGGTCGAATACCATGCAAGCAAGGAGAATTGACAGGCGCACAATGCTCCAGCGGTGATAAGACACCAGCGACTCGTCCATGTTCATTCTCAGGAGGCTTCTCGTCGTATTAAGCTGAAAAAGCTTCAAAGCCAAAGGTATAAGCAGCAACGTAGCCACTATAGACGTGGTGTCGAGCACAAAGACCGTTTGCTTGTCAGCAGCCAACAGTCCATAAGGCAACACACCGAACTCACCGGCCAAAAACACTCCAAGCACAATGAGCCACACTGCCAGCATCTCTATTTTAAGACATTTGAGCAACTCCTTAATATTCTTTTCCATAAATTCCCGAACTATTTACAAAAAAATTCCCGAACTACTTTATGTTAATCAAACTCAAGCGGCACGGCATCAGCCCTGCCCCGTAAAGACAACACGATTG
>JAFTTD010000348.1 GCA_017466965.1 Bacteroidaceae bacterium | reverse complement strand
TCAGCCTTGCCGTTTATATCAACAAGATCGTTCTGCGTGATGTCAGTACTGAACACAACGCTTCCGACTTTGTTGCCGCCGTTTGCAAGAAGGCTTACGAATAAGTCGATAGACTCAAATCTGTATCCGTCAGGTGTTGCTGCTGATAAAGATATTGGAGGGAAAAGATAGCCATTGAAATATCCTGTTGGAATTTCCTGGTTGTTAACCAAAAGCCTACCTGTGTCAATATTACTTGAAATACTTATGTTATATTCTGATTCTAAGCCAAATGCTTTAATCAGACTGTTTTTTAATGCAGGTCGTCTGACTTCATTGTCTGAAATTCTAGTGCTAAGTAGTTCCGCCTTATCTTCTGCTGTATATCCTTCTATTTGTAGAGCTGGCTCAATAATAGTTTTCATGTTACGAATAATAGAGTCGCATCGTACAGGTTCAAATACGCTTCCATTCATGATACAGTATGCATCAATGAATTGTTTCTTGAAAGGCTCGTACTTGAGCATATTGCAGAATCTTTTAGGCAGAGACCCCGTTCCTTTACTCATTACTTGCAGAATCATATCTGTATCGCCAAAAGCGGCATCAACATCGTGCATAACAATATGAAATTTGCCATTTTCATCTTTTGCCCTGAATCCTTTTATATTCTTAAATCCACCCCGTAGCCAGTCCATATTGCCCATATAGATTTCTGCAGCCATATAATTGCAGTATTCATCTATGTCAACTATTTTGCAGATGTTATTCCAAATGGTCGTATCTGTAGGATTTTGTGATAGTTGCACACTCAAATCGTACCATTTGTTGAGCATTGTTCTGTCGCCTTCCTTAATAGTGATGTCACCTTCCCATTGGTCAATTTCTTCTTTACCTATTCCATAGTTGCTGAATGCGAAATGTCTGTTGCTTTCTTCTCTCAAATTCATCATGCCCAAATATTTCCCATTCAGGAATATATGTGCTGGTTGCCATGCCTGACAATCAATATACACTCCGCTTGTTCTGATGATTTCATGTATAGCTGCATCCCATATTCTTGCATACTGATCTTGTCCGCCATTACGCACCAGGAAGTTTTTAATTTTCACATAGGGTTTGCTGTCAAATAGTGCATATTTGAAGAAGTTTAAATCTTCATATACTTTATCTGATTTAATTTTGAAAGATGGTCTGTATTCAAAATCGCCAAACCCTTCATTGAAGCGTGTCCATCCACCAAATATGGAGAAGGTTGCTTCTTGATTGAAGCATTCGTCATATAGTCCATCCTTATTTTTCTTGAAGTATTCCACATTTACAGGCCTTTCCCAATCCATGTTCTGATTTGCTTTTGTACCTGAATTGTTTGCTATACGGCCATTTGTTCCTCTTACATATACCCCTATTATATCATCAAAGAAATTGTCTGGTGCTGTATTAACGCACAGCACGGGCAATGTATAGTCATTATGATTCTTGATAAAAGAGCGAGTAACTACAGGGCTGTTAATAAGTCCATTACTAGCAAGCATGAAACGATAGATTTTTGTTTCATTTCCAGAAAAAAATCCGTGATAACTGATAGAGGATTTCCCTATTACAGGTGTTGAACCATCCTCTGTGTAATAGAGAGTTGTACCTGAAGGTATGTTTACAGTGAATTGGTATTCATCATCAAATAGGCCTCCTGTTGCACTTATCTCTGGCGCGGAAAGCCTTTCCTCAGAGTTTGTAAATTCGCTATTAGGGCTTCCTGGAGTTGCAATATTTGACCATTCAAATTCTCCCCCCCCCTTATTTTTGGCAAATGAACAGCGCGCTATGCTTTTAGGGTATGCTAACACGTCGGACGTTTGTCCGTTTGGCTGTATAATTTCTATTATGCCACCGTCAGACTCAAGCTTGAAAGGTATTTGCGTAGCTGCATTCGGACCATA
>JAFTTD010000347.1 GCA_017466965.1 Bacteroidaceae bacterium | reverse complement strand
TCCAGGAACTTCCAATCAAGCAAATGGAGGTTTTGCACAAATCCAACTCACAGCTCCTGTGGTCGATAAAGACGCACAAGTATTCACTGGTACACTTCAAGTATGCGTAAACATTCCAGAGGGAGCCACTTTGCGATACACCACCGATGGTGTTGCACCAACTCTGAACAAGGGCAAAGTATCACAGACGGGTATTTTCAACATTAGTTCTACAACCTGCCTGCGACTCCGACTCTTTAAGGATGGCTACCTTCCTTCACCTGTTGTTACTCGTTCTTACATCGAAGACAACGGGAATTATCCATTCCCCATTATCTCTATTGTTACCGAGGATGATCATCTGAACTCATCTGAATACGGAGTATTTCAGAAAGGACCTAATGGTCGTCCGGGCAATGGACAGTCCGATAAATGCAACTGGAATATGGATTGGGATCGACCTGTTTCTTTTGAATACATTACAACAGATAACGAGTGTGTTATTTCTCAGGAATGCGATCTTGCCACATGTGGAGGTTGGAGCCGAGCTTGGGAACCTCATTCATTCAAGTTAAAAGCAAACAAAACTTACGACTTGAACAATTTCTTCCAAGCACAACTCTTTGAAGAAAAGCCTTTCATAAAGAACAAAACATTACAGATTCGTAATGGCGGAAATGACAATTGGGCACGAATGAAAGACGCTGGAATTCAGCAAATCGTAGCTCGAAGCGGTTTCAACGTCGACTATCAAGCATGGCAACCTGTGCACGTATTCTTCAACGGCAATCATTATGCAGTGTTGAACATGCGTGAACCGAACAACAAACATTACGCATACGCAAACTACGGTATCGACACGGATGAGATGGACCAGTTCGAAATATCGCCAGACTCAGGCTACAGACAGATGGAAGGCACCGACGAAAGCTTTTTACGCCTTGGTGAACTGAGCGAAACAGCTGACCAAGACAACACTTATGAGGAAATCAGCCAGCTCCTTAACATTGATGAATATATCAATTACATGGCTGTAGAGCTTTACACAGGCAACTGGGACTGGCCACAAAACAATGTCAAAGGATTCAGAGACGTTAACGATGGTAAATTCCGTTTTGTCCTGTTCGACCTTGACGGAGCCTTTTCAACAAGTGAACCATTTCAAACATTCTTCGACAAACAGATGTACACTTTTGACGCATTAAAGGGGTATGACTATTCTATAGGGAAAAACGTTAATGGCACACGGCGATATTTAGAAATCAAATTCGTCACACTCTTCAAAAACATGCTAAAGAATAAGACGTTCCGCAAAAAATTCATTGACACATTCTGCATTGTGGGTGGTTCTATCTTCCAACCGTCACATGTGTCAGAGATTATAGATGACATGAATGAATACCTTTCCTCTGGCGGATATGTAAACCCCAGCGGAACGGCCAGCGACATAAAAAGTACCCTTACTAAATCTTACAACAGCAACATGATGAACCAATTGAAGAATTGTTCCGATATGCTCCTGTCTTCTACCGAACGGCAAGCCTTCAGCATATCATCCAACACCATTGGTTCTAAAATAATGGTTAACGATATAGAGTTGCCGTATTCAGAATTCGAAGGCTATCTCTATGCCCCTATCACAATAAAAGCAACAGCACCCGATGTATACAAATTCATATGATTGACAGAAAAAGAGACTACTACACGTGAAACCATATTCGATTTCGGAAGCACATGGAAATACTATGATGAAGGCTCTCTTGACGCAGCCAACTGGACATCCCGATTCTATAGTGACACAAAATGGCAATCAGGAGTAACCCCAATTGGATACGGACAGAATCAACCAACCAGCACAGCAAGCAACCTGTCATGCTATTATTTCCGCAGATCATTCACACTTGACAAGGCACCTGCTGCAAACGACGAATTTATCCTTGATTTCTCCATCGACGATGGCATGGTATTATATATCAATGGTAACGAAGCGGGACGATACAATATGCCTTCAGGCGACATCTCATACGACAGCTTTGCATCCACTCACGCTCCTGGTAATCCAGATTCAGGAAGCATGATTCTCAGCGGTTCTCTTTTCAAAAAAGGCATAAATGTGATTGCTGTTGAAATACACAACAATCAGCTTTCCTCCAGTGACATCGTGTGGGATGCCTCACTCTCTACTACTAAACAGAAAGAGATCAATGAAAACGAATACATCTCCACCGACTCCGAATACACACTGCCCACCTCTGGCTCACAGAAGCTCATCGCTGTATTTGAAGAAATAACCAAGGAAGAGATGCTCGCTGAAGGCATTACGCCAATCCGAATCAACGAAGTCAGCGCTGCCAACTCCATGTACATCAACGACTACTTCAAGAAGAACGACTGGATTGAGCTGCACAACACCACAGCCGAAGACATAGACATCGCAGGCATGTACATATCAGACAATGCTGACAAGCCACAGAAATACCAGGTGCCATCCGACAACACGGCGCTCAACACCATCATACCTGCCAACGGGTTCAAAGTCATCTGGTGCGACAAGCTCGAAAACATTGGAGCTGACATACACACAAGCTTCAAGCTGGCGGCTGAAGGAGGTGACGTGCTCATCACAACAGAAGACTACGCCGACACGCTGACCTACGCGCCGCACAGCGGAACACAGACCTTCGGGCGCTATCCTGACGGGGCTAACGACACCTACGTCATGAACGCGCCAACCATCGCCAAGAGCAACATGATATGCTCTTACGACACCATGTTCATCGCGCCAGTCAATCCAGAGCCTAACAGCATACGCTCCTACATCAAGGAGGGAGGCATAGCCATCGCATACGCCGACGGAGCGCTGAACGTCAAGAGCGAGGAGGCGCCCATCAAGAGCGTAGCAATTTACAGCGTGACTGGAACAAGAATGCCGGCTAAGGCCATCATGAGAAACGGAGACAGGTTTGCGACTGTCAGCCTCGAAGGATTGCCTAAGGGCATCTACATGGCAAAAGCGGCAACGAAAGACGGCGATGAATGCCACATCAAATTCGCCATAAACACTCATTAAAAGTTCCTTTTTTCCCAAAAAGCGTTTTTCTTACAAAAATTAGCTGCATAGAATGATGAAGAATGAATTATTTGTGTTACATTTGCAAAAACAAACCTAACTAACACACTTTTCATTCTTCGTCATTCATACAGCGAAATACTAATTATTATACTTAGATAAATGAAACAAACAATTCTCGTAACAGGCGGAACAGGCTTCATCGGCTCGCATACTACCGTAGAATTGCAACAAGCGGGCTATGACGTTGTCATCATCGACAACCTTTCCAATTCCAATGCAAACGTAGTTGACGGCATAGAAAAAATCAC
>JAFTTD010000346.1 GCA_017466965.1 Bacteroidaceae bacterium | reverse complement strand
TATCAATCAATTCATCAGTTGTATCTCCTTGCGCTGAAACAACTACGACAACATCATTTCCTTCGTTATCTGTTTTTTTAGTTGGGACCCATCTTGTTATACCATCCTTAAGACTATCGCTATTAATTTCTGATGTTTTGCCACCATCAGTATTTGTTAAACCTTGATCAAATGTTGCCTTATTTACAACATTTTTTAGAGTTATACCTGTCAAAGTGATAACAGTCTTATCGTCAGAATAAACTCTATCAGTCTTTACATTGAACAAAATTGAAGACAAGGCATGTTTAAATTCAAGATGTGCACCTGTGTAAGGGTCATTAGTTGTACTTGAAGTACTTCCTGTTTCAGTATTTTCATCTCCAGCGTCATCATCAGTTGTCTTGTCGCTAGCTTTATACTTTTTCTGATTGTAGCTTCTTTCGCTGAACAACAAGTCAACTTGATTTGATTGTTCTGTAGAAACTTCATAGTTATTAAACTTGATACCTGTAGCACCTACTGTAACTGTTGTTCCTTCATTATTCTGTGCACTTGCAGGTGAATATCCGATAAATGTCAATGTACCGTTCTTTGGCCAATAGTAATTCTTTTCGCCAGAATCTGGTGCCCATGTGTTAATAATAGTGGTACCACTGTCGTCTTTTACATTTTTATAAGCAAGAATTACATCTTCCATATAAAGCTGCCCATTTGTAAATCCGTTAAAATTTCCAGTGTAATAATGTGCCCATACAGCGAATTTGCCATCTGTTGGATAGTTGTTTCCAACCTCATACGGATTAGTGACATTTGCTCTCGTCATATTTCCCACTACCGGAGATGCGAATGTGATAAGTTCACTATCTCCACCTGTCTTTGGAAGGTCAATTTCTTCCTGTGTACAACTTGCCAGTGATGCACCGACTAAAGCTGTCAAAAATAAATACTTCTTCATAATGTAAAAAGTTTAATAAATGGTTAATAATAATTTTTAATTTTAATCTAATTCGTCTATTTGTATTGTCAGTATTTTTATTTCTTTAGTTCTTGAGTTTTTAAGGTAGGCAATGCCACCATATGCATTCGTCTGAACTCCTCAACTCCTGAACTCCTGAACTCCCTCTTTTAACACCTCTAACTCCTTATCTTCTTAACTCCTTATTAAATAATTAAATCCGTCTCAATATCTTGCCAGTCGTCAATACCAGGAGTGAATCCGCTTCCGCCCTCCTGTCCTGGCGGCGGATCAGGGATTTTTATAGTATGGTCAATCAGCAGCCATTGCTTTTCTCTTGCTTCCTCAGTCATGAACATATCCGTTATGTTTATTGTCTCGCTGTATGGCTTGCCGTATGTTGTGAGGAAATCAAATGTTATCTCCAGGTCATTCTCCGCATCAGGCAGTTTTCCGAATGTGCTGAAAGTTGTGTAAAGCGTTACAGCAGACTTGCCGTCACTCTGACGGAGTATTCCGATAGCTTCGTTTTCTCCAGGCTGCATTTCAAAGAACACTGTCACGTTGTCGTCATAGTCCATTCCCTCGCCGTTTATCCATGATGAGCCTGACATACCGGTCAGAAGTCCCACCGATGAGGTGGCGTACTCCATTCCCTGAACATGAATCTGCAGATAGTATGAACGGACTACGCTGTGGGCTGTGAAGTGGTCGCCATCTGATGTTTTGAGCGTATCCAAAATGTCATCGTCATGAGGAGGCACTATCACATCTCCGCAATTTGCAGCAAAGAGATGGTCTGGCTCGTAAGTTATACGCTCGTTATAATCAGCATTACTACCCGCTCTGATCGGTATTCGTGTGCGAAGGTGGCTCGCAATCTCATTGGTATATGCTTTAGCCGTGACGAAGTTCGTATATCCGGTTACTACTGTAGTCTCTGTATCGAAGTTGTAAGCCAGGAGCGTATATTTTCCTGTAGAAGCACCTCTATATCCGTCATAATATGTGCCACGGCTGTCTTTTCCTATGTTGCGAAGGAATCTTTCAGCAACAGCCTTGCCGGTGTATGGGTCGGCAAGTATGAGCCTCAGAATCTGCGGAGAGCTGTAGTGCGGACGAACGTAGCTGTCGTTGTAGAATCCGTGTGTTACATTGAGCAACACTTCGTCAACATAAACTCTCACATAATGAGCGTGTGAATCGTGGTCATAGCAAAGTTCCTTGTGTTCACACGAAGCCACTGTCAGCCATACGGCAAGGAGAATCAGGAGTCTGCAGAATGATTTCATCTTGTACCTCCTTTCTTTGCATTACCTCTTGGTATGTTGAGCATCCATGACAATGTCACTTCAGCCTTCAGAGGACCGATAAACTGACGCTTTTTGCGAATCATATACTCGTAACAGTTGTCAACAAGCCTGTATTCATTATAGCTTCCGCCATGATAGCCAAAACCTACTACGAAGTCGAGGTTCAGACGTTTGGATATTGGTGTGGAATATCCGTATTCCACTCCGATGGCGGCATCAGCACGGTCGTACAGGGCTTCTCCTGGATCGCCCGACATATATCCCTTCTTTCCGAATGCCATGAAGTCGTATGTCATGACTTGCCCGAATACTCCAACATGATGTCCTGTGAGAGGCGCTGATTTGCTCTTGCTGCCGAACCATTTGCGTAATGCTATCTCGCCACCATAAATTCGCCAGTACCAGTTGTCGGTGTTCCACCATGCGTATTGCCAGTTGAGCGAAAGGCTCATGTCCTTGCCCAAATAGAACTCAGCTCCTATGTTCGGCACCAGCAGAGCGTCGTAAAGCAGATTTGACTTGAGCGCCATGACAATAGGCGACCTTGGTGTCTCCAGAGCAAGTGTGTCTTCCTCTGCCATAGCGAATGCATCAGTGTTCAGGCTGGTTGGGAGCTTCACTATTTCAACCTTCTGTTCAGGTTCTTCCTTCTCCCTCTTTTCATAAGTAAGCATAAGTCGTGTGGCACGCAGGTCGGGGAATATGTTTTTATACAGATATAAATATGGTGAGCCGTTGCGCAGTCTCTTCAGCTTGTTTATCCAGTCGTAACCGCTTTCGCCATTGGCGGTGCAATGTTCAATGATGAGCCTGACCAAACTGTCAACCTCTTCTCTGTAAGGAATGTCCTTGTCTTCTGAAATCTTGTCGAGCAATCCTTTCCAGTCTCTTCCGATGTAAGTGAATGACATCACATAGTCTGGCAAAAGAGTAAGAGTAGATACATGGTCGAAGATTGTCAGAGCACGTTTTCTTGAAAGTTCCTTGTTGAAAGAGATGCTGCCTTCAGGCGATGCAGCACCAATTACAGACACCTTGCTGATTCTGTAGATTGAATCAGTGCATAAGGTCTTGAAAGTTTCTGAGATTTTGTCGAACGACTTCTTGTTGTCGCCTAATTCAAGGTCAAGGTCATGCTTGCTTTGATGAAAGTTGATTATGACAGTATCTGAGTGCAATTGCGAAAACGCCTCGTTGCACACAAAGAATAGTATTAATAG
>JAFTTD010000345.1 GCA_017466965.1 Bacteroidaceae bacterium | reverse complement strand
TACACCACCGAACTATCTGACGGTGAATCAACAAGATTGATCAAACATCTGACAGAAAACAACATATACTACCCTACTGACTCTTATTTTTCCGAAAACGAATTCATCAAGACTATTTTCACATACCACAAGAATACAGGCGACCTGTTGACATACATAAGCGAGGTGACAAAAGAAATAGGCAAGAAATACAAGAACAATGAGATCAAAAAGTTTGAGACACAAACAGGCAATGATTCTCCACAAAGACAACTATATGCAGAATCAATATATATTGTCCACACAATAGCCAACAGGCTGAAAACAATTCACGAAAGTGGCATTATGCCAGTCAAGCCTGAGACAGTTTCAAGATTGTTCAACCAAATAATGGCTTCAAAGAACATACCTTTACATGGAGAGCCTCTATCAGGAATACAAATAATGGGAATACTTGAAACAAGAAATCTTGATTTCAAGAATGTATTGCTACTTTCAGCCAATGAAGGAATTTTGCCACGTCCACACCGTAACGCCTCTTTCATACCCTATAACCTCAGGGAAGCGTACAAGCTTTCGACTATAGAAAAACAGACAAGCCTGTATGCATACTATTTCTACCGTCTGCTCCAAAGGGCTGAAAACATAACTATTGCATTCTACAGCACAACAGACAGTAACAGCAGTGGTGAAATGTCAAGGTTCATGTCACAACTTCTGATTGAGCGCCCTTCACTGATGCCTTCATCACCACAGTTCAAAATGCTGTCTTTAGAGTCAAAAGGAAACCAGTCCAAATTCACAGGAAACAATCAGGTAGAAAAAAACAAACAAGCCATTGAAGCTTTGCTAAAAAGATATGACCTGAAAAACGAGGACGAATACAAGAGGAAGCACAAAAACAGCATAATGCTTCTGTCGCCAACAGCCATAAACACATACCTTGACTGTCAACTGAAATTTTACCTCAGATACGTAGCAGGCATTAAACATGAAGAAGATGACGTTTCTGAAGAAATAGACAGTGCACATTTCGGAACTTTGTTCCATAGATGTATGGAAACAATATACTCCCCATATAGAGGAAGAACACTCAATGCTTCTGACATACGTGCATTAGCAGACAATACGGAACTAATCACAAGACACGTCGATAGAGCGTTCTAAAAAATACTGAAGCCTTATGAGAAAAATGCAGAAGAAACATTAATTAGATATACTGGCGAACAATTGCTGAACAGGCACGTCATCATCAACTACATAAAAAACCAGTTGCTATATGAGGCGGAAAATTTATGTCCGTTAACTATTGAAGCATTAGAAGACACCTACTACACCGAACTTGAAATTAAGCTTAATGACGAATCAGAAAATAATATACGAATACGCATAGGAGGAATTATCGACAGAATTGACCATGCTAATATAGAAGGGAAAAGACAACTGCGCATTGTAGATTATAAAACCAGTGTCAACATAGAAGAAACAAACTCCGTAAGTGATTTGTTTGACAGCCAGAAAAAGAAACGTTCACACCATATATTGCAAGCAATGTATTACGGCCTGGCATGTTCTGAGAAATTTGCAGAACCAATAGGCCTAAGCTTATCATACGTAAAGAAAGCCAAAGGTGAACTGCTTCCTTTAATAAACGTAAAGAATGTCCCGATAAACGACTTTTCTAATCAGTATTTGGAAACATACAAGAATCAACTTACATCAGTAATAACAGAAATGTTTGACACAAACAAGACATTCAAAGCAAACACTAATTCCCACAATTGCCAATACTGTGAATTTAAAGAATTATGCAGTCAAAAATAAGGCATATAAAGTAAAAATAATCACTGCACTGAAAAATTAAACGCACTGCGCTGAAATCTCAAAAACTGTGTGCCGGAATTATAATTCCAGCGCACAGTTTTTTTAGGACTACATTTATAGAAATTCATATTGTTAAAACAAATATAATTGCATCTACAATGGATTGTTAAAGTTAACACATAAAACATATATAAAAGAAACTTGGAACATATTGACAGACCTATAATACAGAATATAAAAACACTATTGATTACAAAATTATCCTAAAATCCCTCTACACTTTGAAAATATACAAAAAATAATTTATATTTGTAGTCTAAAAGTCATTTCAAAAAGATAATAAGAATAAAAACTAACAATGAACAACTACACTCTATCAGACTTTGATGGCAAACCAATACCATCATTAGAATTCATGAATTTCCCTTTAGATCCAAATTCGTCAAGCATTCCCGGCAAACTCTTTATCAGTTCAAGAGCTTCTAACAACACCCAGAACTATCAAGCAATCAAGATGAAACATCCAGTTCAAGTAAAGAACATGTCCATCATCATGATATGCACAGGAGGAATGGGAAACATAAGCATCAACTTAAATGAAGAATCTGTTGTAAGAGGAGTAATAAGTGTTATAACACCTGAAAGTTTTCTTCAAATAAAAAATACATCCGAAGACTTTAAAGGAATAATTATTGCTCAAACAAAAGATTTCAATTCTTTCATAGGAGACATTCCTACTGGAATAAAAATTCTTCAAAAAATAGACAAACGTCCTTTCTACAACCTCACAGAAAAAGAATTAGAGGAAATAGAAACTATTCTAAAATTCATGAGAAACAAATTAGATGATGCAGAATTTGTCTATAAAGAAGAATTTGCAAAAAGTTGTCTGAAGGCAATGCAATGCATGATGATACAAAAGCATATAAAAATAATCACAGAAGACACTGTATCATCAACAAACTCCAGGAAAGAAGAGATTTTCTCATTATTTATAAAAGAAGTAGAAGCTAATTACAAGAAAGAAAGAAGTGTCACATTCTACGCTGACCGTATATGCATTTCACCCAAGTACCTCTCTTCCGTAATCCATGAAATAAGCGGAAAATACGCAACAGAGTGGATAAACGGATATGTAGTGCTTGAGGCTAAAGCACTGCTAAGTAACAAAAGAATGCCAATAAAGGAAGTCTGTAACATGCTAAACTTTGCTAATCAGTCTTTTTTTGCAAAGTACTTTAAGCAACACACAGGAATGACACCTAAAGAATACAGAAACAAAAAAGACTGAATTATTTATTAAAATAATATATATAATACACAAAATCACATCAGCACCATGAATCACATAAAAATAAACAGAGCAGACAATGTAGCAGTAGCAATAGAAGAACTGCATGAAAACGACAGAATCATTATTGAAAATGAAGAAATAACAATAAAAGAAAATATAAAAGCCGGTCATAAGATACTTCTGGAAGATTGTAAGACTGGTATGAACATAATAAAATACGGATACCCAATAGGGAAACTGAATACAAACAAAGTTAAAGGTGAATGTGTAGATGACAGGCACATAAAAACCAACCTTGAAGGACTGTTGGAATATACATATTCACCAGTTGATACAACATTAAACATTAAAAAGGAAGGAAGAACTTTCTATGGCTATAGAAGGAAAAACGGTGAAGTGGGAATAAGAAACGAAATATGGGTAGTCCCTACTGTAGGATGTGTTAATGGAGTTGTCAACCAACTTGTTGAAAAAATTAAAAAAGAAGTAAATTTCAAAGAGGGCAACAACTATGGGGTGGAAAGAATAACATCTTTTCCTCATAATTACGGATGTTCGCAACTAAGCGAAGACCACGAAAATACGAAAAAGATATTAAGGGATCTTGTTTTGCACCCTAATGCCGGAGCTGTATTGGTAGTAGGTCTTGGTTGCGAAAACAATCAGCCTGATATTTTCGAGCAGATGCTCGGAGAATATGATCACGAGAGAATCAGATTCATAGTAACACAAAAAATAGAAGGAGATGAAATTGAGGAGGGACTGAAAGTCCTTAAAGAACTTTATGAAATAGCCAACAAAGACAGACGCACTGAAATTCCTTTATCTGAACTTAAAGTCGGTCTGAAGTGCGGTGGTTCAGATGGTTTTTCAGGAATAACAGCAAATCCTTTACTCGGAGAATTCTCTGACTACATAGTATCGGAAGGTGGAACTACAGTTCTGACGGAAGTTCCTGAAATGTTTGGTGCAGAAACAATCCTGATGAACAGATGCAAAAACCATGCTCTTTTTGAAAAGACAGTAAAAATGGTAAATGACTTTAAACAGTATTTCCTTAGTCATGGAGAACCTGTAGGAGAAAACCCATCACCAGGAAATAAGGCCGGAGGACTTTCCACGTTAGAAGAAAAAGCATTAGGATGTACCCAGAAATGCGGAATGAGCGCTGTAAACGGAGTACTTGATTATGGAGAAAGACTGCAAGAAAAGGGATTAAACCTTTTATCTGCTCCCGGCAATGATTTGGTGGCATCAACAGCACTTGCTTCTGCTGGTTGTCACATAGTACTTTTCACAACAGGAAGGGGAACCCCTTTTGGAACATTTGTTCCTACAATGAAAATTTCCACAACCAGCCAATTGGCACATAACCAACCTACGTGGATAGATTTTAATGCCGGTACAATAGTAGAAAATGAAAACATGGAAAAAGTTCTTGAAGAATTCAAAAACAAAGTCATTAGTATTGCAAACGGAGAGCAAACATGGAATGAGAAAAAGAACTATCAAGAAATAGCTATTTTTAAAACAGGTGTAACATTATAAATAAATATGAAAAAAGGAATTTATGCGTTATCGCCTTTGATATTATTCATTGTGTTATATCTGATAACAAGCATCATAATAGGAGATTTCTACAAAATCCCAATAACCGTAGCTTTTCTTATATCATCAATATACGCACTATTGACAAGCAAAGGAACTATTGATGAAAGAATAAATATATTTTCAGAAGGAGCAGGAAGCAAAAACATGATGTATATGCTATGGATTTTCATCCTGGCAGGAGCATTTGCATCAACAGCCAAAAGCATGGGAGCAGTAGACGCAACTGTGAACTTAACACTTAGAATTCTTCCTGATTCATTATTGTTGCCTGGATTATTTATAGCATCCTGTTTCATATCATTAGCAATTGGTACATCTGTAGGGACAATTGCAGCATTAGTTCCCGTTGCAACAGGCATAGCACAGCAAGCAGACATAAATACAAGCATGATTATTGCTATAATTGTTGGTGGAGCATATTTTGGTGATAACCTTTCATTCATAAGCGACACAACAATAGTAGCAACACAGACACAGGAATGCCGAATGAGCGACAAGTTCAGAGTAAATTCCAAAATAGTATTCCCTGTAGCATTATTCGTGTTGGTTATATATCTTTTTAAAGGACTTGATTTAAATATTCAACACCCTAGTGAAGAAATCAATTTAGTAAAAATAATCCCATATTTAACTGTTATCATTGTTTCACTATGTGGAATAAATGTAATGATAGTACTTATAATTGGAATAATACTATCAGGAATTATTGGCATCATATATGGTGATTATTCATTTTTTGGATGGTTTGAATCAATGTCAAACGGTATGTTAAACATGAGTGAGCTTATTATTATGACATTGTTGGCAGCAGGAATGTTAGCAATCATAAAACACAATGGCGGAATAGACTACATCATAAAAATTCTCACCAAAAACATTAAAGGTAAAAAAGGTGCAGAAATGTCAATAGCAGCTTTAACATGGTTAGTTAATATTTGCACAGCAAACAACACTGTTGCTATCATAACTGTTGGACCGATTGCGAAAAACATTTCACAAAAATACGGAATAGATAAACGAAAATGCGCTAGCATTCTCGATACTGCATCTTGCTCAGCACAAGGGTTACTACCTTACGGGGCACAAATGTTAATTGCAGCTGGACTTGCCTCTATAAATCCTGTAAGTATAATCCCATACCTCTTCTATCCTATGGCCTTAATAATAGCCATATTAGTAAGTATATTATTCCGTTATCCAAGAAAATATTCATAAAATTACCCTTTTATGAAAAATAAATAGTCCCAATCGCAAATATTTGCGATTGG
>JAFTTD010000344.1 GCA_017466965.1 Bacteroidaceae bacterium | reverse complement strand
TTTCTTGACCGCCGTTTTCTTTGTTGCACTCTTTTTGGTTGTTGTCACCTTTTTCTCTGAAGCAACAGTGGATGTCTTCTTTACCATATAGAATTTATTTTTTATTTAAGTTTCGTGAGTTCTAATTAAAAAGAGGATTCAAATTAGAAGTTAAGTTTTTTAGGAGTTCAGGAGTTCAGAAGTTCAGGAGTTAAGCTTTCAGGAGTTAGAGGCATTAAAAGGAGGAGTTAATGTGGGGAGTTAAAAAGAGACGAATGCATAGGATGGCATTGCTAACTCAAAAACTCAAAAACTTAAACTATACCTCAATTAGCAAACTTAAAAACTTACAAACTCATAAACTTAAACTTAACCTCAAAACCTCAAGCCTTGACCTTGAATATAACCTTCTTTATTTCTTTTTCTGAACTAATGCATGGCGCATGGCCGTCTTGAGGGAAGAAAATTGCAAACATTCCAGGATAGACAGTAACATACTGCTGTGCCGCACCATCATAGAAAGTTATGTCATTATCTGGATTATACTCGTTTTCAGGCAGGTCTGTACGAGGAGTATATCCCATTGTTTCGGGACAGCTGAGCGGAATCTGCACGTCAATCATTATGTCGTGAGTCTCAAGACGAGCTTCTTCATTTGTCTTGCCTGCCGCAATACAATGATTAACAAAAAGATCCGAACCACAGATTTCAACCTTTCCCGGCTCTATGGAATTAAGGTCGTTGTTCTGAATATAGTCTAATACTTTATCAAAAAAAGGATTAAGGGATACGTATTTTCCCAAATTGTCAATAGTGTCAATTATCATAATTAGTAGATTTTTAAGGATTAAATAATAGCAAATATAAACAAAAAAGGAATAGCCAAAGACTATTCCCCTATATTTTTTCACAAAAAAGCCTTATTTCGGGCTTTTTCTACTACTGCAAGCAATTCGTCATGAACTTTTTCATTCGTTGCAACAACTTCCTTGCCAACCTTAAACAATGTTCCGTTACTTAAATCTGTGGCTTTTCCATCAGCCTGTTTCAGTATCAGCAGTCCTGCCGCAACATCCCAGGGTGAGAGGCAGCCCTCAATGTAAACGTCAAACCTGCCACATGCAACATAACAAAGTTCAATAGCGGCTGAACCAAGATTGCGAAGACTGCAGGTGTTCCCATATAGCAAAGATGTTAATTCGGCTACAAACGGCCTGTAATAGTCAGCATTGTATGGCAAGCCCAGAATGCACAATGACTGATCAAGGGTATCAACAGAAGACACTGAAATCTGCTTGTCATTAAGATAAGCAGCACTCTTATGGTGCGCCCAGAACAGTTCTTTAGTGTTACACTCATACACAACTCCTAATAGAGTTTCACCCGAAGACGACCTTAGAGCAATGCTTACGCAATAAGGCGCATTGTCATGAATAAAGTTAGTTGTGCCGTCAAGCGGATCTACAACCCAAACATATTCGTGGGATTGTGAACACGATGCACTACCCTCTTCTGCTATGAAACCTGCTTCAGGCAAAAGTGAACTCAGTCGCTCCACAATGCGTTTCTCAGCCTCTTTGTCCACATAACTCACATAATCATGCGAACGCTTTGT
>JAFTTD010000343.1 GCA_017466965.1 Bacteroidaceae bacterium | reverse complement strand
TTGTAAACGTATCAGAAACACTCTACAAGAAGGTAAAGAAAGGCATGCCTGTAGAAGTAGAGCTTGATGCATACGAAGGAGAAACTTTCTCTGGAAAGGTAAACATCATCTACCCTACTATCGACCCTTCAACTCATACATTCCCTGTAGAAATAACAGTCAGCAACCCAGACCAGAAAGTTCGTCCAGGAATGTTTGCACGCGCTACAATCAACTTCGGTGATGTGCAGAGAGTTGTTGTTCCGGACATGGCTGTTGTAAAGCAGATTGGTGCAGGCGACCGTTATGTATATGTCTATAAAGACGGCAAGGTTTCATACAACAAAGTACAGCTTGGACGCCACATGGGTGAATACTACGAAGTGATAAGTGGTGTTGAATCTGGTTCTGACGTTGTAATTGCTGGCCAGACACGCCTTGCAGAAGGAAGAGAAGTTGAAGTAGTAAAGTAAACCAACAAAAGAAAAAAGTATAATATGAGTATATATGAAGGAGCGGTCAAAAGACCGATTATGACAAGCCTTGCATTCCTTGCGGTAATGATATTCGGCTTGTTCTCGCTAATGAAGCTTCCGATTGACTTGATTCCGGACATCGACACCAACACCATCATGGTCATGACATACTATAATGGTGCTTCAGCCGATGACATTGAGAACAACGTTACTCGTCCGCTTGAAAACACACTCAACTCTGTTGAGCATCTCAAGCACATCACTTCAAACTCAAAGGAGAATGTTTCTGTTGTCACACTCGAATTCGAATACGGACACGACATTGATGCCTTGACTAACGACGTGCGTGACAAACTGGACATGGTGAGCAACTCACTTCCTGACGAAGTTCAGACTCCAATCTTGTTCAAGTTCTCTGCCGACATGATTCCAATTCTCATGCTGTCAGTAGAGGCACATGAAAGCCAGCAGGCTCTCTATAAGATTCTGGACGACAACGTGGCAAACCCGCTTGCACGTGTTGACGGAGTAGGAACAGTGTCTATTGCTGGTGCGCCACAGCGCGAAATCAACATTTATCTGAATCCGCAGCAAATGGAGGCATACAACCTCAGTCCTGCACAGATAAGTTCAGCTATCGCCGGCGAAAACCGCAATGTTACAGGAGGTACAATAGATATAGGTTCCAACACTTATACAGTACGCGCTGAAGGAGAATTTGATGACCCACAAGAAATGCTTGACATTATTGTAGGCTCGCACAATGGTGCAAACATACACCTTCGCGACGTAGCACGCATTGTAGATAACCTTGAAGAACGTTCACAAAAAACATTTACCAACGGAACTCAAGGTGCGATGATTATCGTTCAGAAGCAGTCAGGTGCAAACTCTGTGCAGATTGCCAACAAGGTGAAGGAAATGCTTCCTCAATTCCAGAAGACACTTCCGCCAGACGTAAAGCTTGGCATCATCGTAGATACTTCTGACAACATCAAGAACACTATCAACTCTTTGACAGAGACTATCATGTATGCGATGCTGTTCGTTGTCATCGTGGTGTTCGCATTC
The DNA here is from genome assembly GCA_017466965.1 of Bacteroidaceae bacterium. Next base: position 1,446 of record JAFTTD010000343.1, on the reverse strand, counting down.
CTCGGACGCTGGCGTGCAACAGTCATCATTGCTGTGACTATCCCAATGTCATTGATTGCATCATTCATCTACTTGTTTGCAACAGGCAGTTCACTCAACATGATTTCACTTTCATGTCTCTCTATTGCGATCGGTTCGGTTGTGGACGATGCCATTGTGGTGCTTGAAAACGTCACGACCCACATTGAGCGTGGCTCTTCTCCTAAGCAGGCGGCTATCCATGCCACAAACGAAGTTGCTATTTCAGTAATCGCTTCTACTCTGACCATGATTGCCGTGTTCTTCCCGCTCACAATGGTTACAGGTATGTCAGGAGTCCTTTTCAAGGAATTGGGATGGATGATGTGTATCATCATGACTGTGTCAACAACTTCTGCACTTTCATTCACACCAATGCTCTGTTCACAGATGCTTAAACTCCAGAAGAAGCAGAGCCGCATGTTCAAAGTTCTTTACGGACCTGTTCAGCGCGGACTTGACAAACTTGACGACTGGTATGAAAAGCGTATCAATTGGGCTGTACGCCATCGCTGGACTGTCATGATAGGATGTGTCGTACTGTTTGTTGCATCATTAGGCGTTGCCAAAGTTATGGGACTGAAGTCAGACTTCTTCCCTGCAAACGACAGTGGCCGTGTCAGTGTAACCCTTGAATTGCCAATCGGAACACGAGTTGAGAAAGCTGAAGTCTTGGCAAAAGACCTCGCCAACAAATGGATGACTCGTTACGGCCACATACTCAAGGCGTGCAACTTCACTATCGGTCAGGCTGGTGACGACAACACATTCGCCTCATTGCAGTCAAACGGTTCTCACATCATTTCATTCAACATCAACCTCGTGCCTTCAGACCAGCGTGTAGAGGGACTTGCACAAATCTGTGATGAGATGCGTGACGACTGTAAAGCCATTCCTGAACTTGCAAAATACAACGTTCTCCTTGGTGGAGGCGGTGGCGGTATGGGCGGACAAAGTACTGCTTCATTTGAGATTTATGGTTATGACATGGATTTGACAAACGATATAGCAAAAGAACTGGCTGCAAAACTGCGCGAGAACCAAATGGTTGGACAGGTGAACATTTCACGCTCTGACGACCAGCCATCCCTCGTTATCAATTTCGACCACGAGAAACTTGCAAAGCAAGGACTCACTCTTTCTTCTGCAGCAACAAGCGTTCGTAACCTCATCACTGGTAGCCTTATGTCATATTATCGCGAAGACGGTGAAGAATATGACATCAAAGTTCGCTACGAGGTAGAAGGACGTCAGTCTATTGAAGACATTGAAAATATGCTTATTCCTAACGGAACAGGCAAGAACATAAAGATACGCGATGTGGCTACTGTTGTGGAATCTACAATTCCTCCAACAATTGAGCGTAAGGACCGCCAACGTATCGTTACTGTTGACGCTGTGTTGAAAGATGGCTACGCACTTTCAGAT
>JAFTTD010000342.1 GCA_017466965.1 Bacteroidaceae bacterium | reverse complement strand
CAGAGGCTCAAAATGAAAGTATTCAAGGCAGAGTGCTTGTGCAGTTCGTTGTAGATAAAGATGGTTCGATAACAGATGTTGAAGTCTTTAGAGGTGTTCATCCTTTGCTTGACGCAGAAGCAATCAGAGTTGTTAAGTCTATGCCAAAATGGAAGCCTGGAATGCAAAAGGGTAAGCCTGTGAGAATGAAATATACTTTGGTACAAATGTTCAGATTGCAGTAGATTTCCTCTTTCCGTTATTCCTAACGAATGTGAGGAATCTCCTTCCCCGTTGACAGAATAATAACATAAAAGATATATAATAATAAAAGAAATAATACAGATTATGAAAAAACTATTTATGACTTTGGTCATTGGAGTTGGTGCAATTGCTGGTGCTTTTGCTCAGAGTTTGCCGATGGTGACGCTTGAGACAGCGGGTGGAACACAGTTGTTCAAAGGAACAGAAGCTTTCAAGGAAGCGATGGCTGTTGCGAATCATGGCGATGTGATTACTCTTTCAGATGGAACATTCCAGGCTTGCGACATCAAAAAGGCTGTAAAGATTTATGGTAATGGGAGCGCTCAGATTGATAAGGATGGCAGCGCAGAAGGTGATTTCACCAAATTACCGTCACGCATTGAAGGTGATTTGGTTATTGACATTGATTCTGTTGACGGCAAACCCAAGACGGGGCTTTATATTGAAGGTGTGTATTTTAAGAATGGTATCCATGCTATAGATAATCTTACTGGTGCAGAGTTTGTTAAGAGCAGATTTGGCTTTTTCCTGTTTTGGAGAGCTGATAATGCCGGCAGGGGATGGCTCAGGTCTGAAGGTAACCATTTCCGCCAATGCCGTTTTGCTGACTGGTTTGTCCCTGGCGAATGTCTGAATATGGTGGTCGAGAATTGTGTTGTCAGAGCTTTAGGACGCACATACTCCAATGCTTCCTTGTTGGTGAAGAATTGTGTTGTTTTGGGTGTCAGAAGAGATTGTGATGCGTTATTCAAGAACAATTTTATTTTTCAAGTCTCTGGTGGCGATTCTGATTATGTTACGAGTATGGATTGGTTTGGATGTGAATCTTTAAGTGGTAATTCACAGGCTATTAATTGTGTTTTCGCAAGCCGCAACTTTTCAAATGTGAATAACGTGGCTTATTCCGAGAATTGCACAATTCTTTCAATAGATGAATCGAAGACTTTGTTTTCAGAGGATCTTCCAGGATGGTATTATGGCGATCGTAATGATGACTTCAACTATCATGACTCCCTCTCATATTCTCTGACAGAAGAGGCAAAGGCGAAATATCTTGGCGATGACGGCAAGGAAATAGGTGTTTACGGAGGTGAATATGGTTATAACCATACTCCTTCTGTTCCGCGCATTATATATAAGAATATAGACAAAGAGACTAAGGACGGAAAGCTGAAGGTCAATATCAAGGTGGATGTTGTGGAGTCAACGAAATGACATTTAGTGTATTGGTAATATACGAACATTTAAATCTAACATCAACCGAATATGAGAAAGAATATCATGCTTCTGTTTCTTGCGTTGCTGTCAGCTGTGGCGGTGAAGTCGCAAGAGATAGCCGGCTATGAATATTGGATAGACGATAACTTTGAAGGCAGGACTGTCGTCACTGGCAATACTACTGATATAAATCTTGATATAGATGTCAGTGGATTGCTTGATGGCATGCATTATTTCTGCTTCCGTGCCAAGGATACAACGGGCAAGTACAGTGGCATAACTACCCAGTATTTCTATAAGCCGCGCAGTTATGAAAACAATTCGTTGGCTGGCTATGAGTACTGGATAGACGATAACTTTGAAGACAGGAAGTCTGTCGTCAGCACTGACGGTATTGTCAGCTTGGATTTGGGAACAGATTCTCTTCTTTATGGCATGCACTATTTCTGCTTTCGTGCCAAGGATACAACGGGCAAATATAGTGGCATAACAACCCAGTATTTCTACAAGCCGCGCAGTTATGAAAGCAATTCGTTGGCTGGCTATGAATACTGGATAGACGATAACTTTGAAGAGAGAATAGCCGTAAATAGCACGGATGGCGTTGTAAATTTAGAGATTGACACTGAAGACCTGCTTAGGGGTATGCACTATCTGTGTTTCCGTGCAAAGGATGCAAACGGACATTACGGCGGAATCAGCACTCAGTATTTCTTCAACAGGCAGATTGCAGAGGGAGGCCCTCTTGTGCGCTATGCTGTCAGTTTTGATGATATGGCTGCCGACACTGTTGCTATAGATTCAACCATGTCGCTTGTGTGGACAGACAAATGGATAGATGTACCTCAGGCAGAGCAAATTTCTGATATGGAAAGCGTTACTTCCGTTGCTGTAAGTGATAATGCTGGTGATGACGGCGGTACGGATTCCGACAGTTTGTTGTTGAAGGTTACAGCTGAAAACCAACGCACCATGACCCTTGCGTTTGCTGATCAGGGCGGCAGATGGATTGCGACAAAAGACACCTTTGTTCATGTGAGTGAATATGACATGAAGGCGGCTCCGATGAAAGCCAATTATGTTTACAGAATTGATGAGGGCAACGCTGCATTTGCCAAATACATTCGTGCTAAGGCTGGCACTCTCGGACTGAAGAGTGACCGTCCGTGTGCTTTGAGCGTTTATAACGACACTGCCCAGGTGGCACGTCTGGATGCCGACTCACTTGCTCAGGGCGTCTTTCTTGAAATTCCTGCTGACGGAGTGTATTACTTCGTTATGCAGAACAAACCTCTTGACGACGCTTCGCAAAGCGAACTGAAACTTGTATGCGTGAATGATCCGCTCCCTTATCCGCTTCATGTGGATGAGGCTGGAACGCTTGCAGACTTGTTCTCCTTCACAGATGAAGAAACAGTTGACAGCCTAGCCCTTACAGGTGAAATCAACGGAGGTGACTTCCGTGAAATGGGACTTATGAACAATATGCGCAGTCTGGACTTGAAGGATGTAAGCATCAGGAGAGGCGGCGATGGTGAAAGTGGCTATCAATCATTGAATGACACCATTGCCGGT
>JAFTTD010000341.1 GCA_017466965.1 Bacteroidaceae bacterium | reverse complement strand
TTTAACAGCAATAAATTTTTATCTTTTTTTACATTACAGGTCTGCATTTTTTCTTTCAGCAATAAAAAAAGCCAACAAAAACAAGCGAAAAAGCCAACGCTTTCATTTTCACGCATACGCCAACAACGAGCCTGCGTTTATAAGACAACGTAGGCTCATTTATAATTCAACGAGCCTGCGTTCATACAACATCACTACAACATTTATTTCATCATTCACTCTTTATGAGAAAAAACGCAGGATGAAGATTTTCCATATAAAAGCCACAATTGGCACACCTATGCGTCACAAGAACTTATATACATTATTATATATCATTTGCCCGACATTATTTTTTTATTACTAATAAATTATTTAACTTTGTTGTCTGAATATCTAAACACAAAAACAGCTACATAACTATGATAAAGATTTTGAAACTTCCTCTTTTTTTATTCATGCTCTCATTCTTCAATGTGATATCATTCGCAAGGGAGCGACTCACCAATTTGCCTGCCATATATATAGAAACGCACAATGGCGCACAAATTACAAGCAAAGAAGTATATATTTATGCTACCATGTGGTATATTGACGAGAATGACAGCATAACCCAATATGACTCTTTGCAGATCCGCGGAAGAGGAAATTCAACATGGGGGCTGAGAAAAAAGCCGTACAGGCTGAAATTCCAGTCTAAAGAGAAGTTCTTAGGCAAAGGATACGCAAAAGCCAAAAGCTGGACTTTACTGGCCAACGCTGGCGACAAGACGCTGATGCGCAATGCTGTAACCTCTTCTATGGGCGAATTTCTCGGTATGCAATTCAACCCTGCATACAAATTCGTTGATGTTGTATTGAACGGTGAATTCCTCGGCAACTACCAAATCAGCGACCAGGTGGAAGTGCGCAGCCACAGAGTAAACATCATAGAGCAGGACTACCCTCTGAATACAGACAGTGACATTACAGGCGGCTATCTGCTTGAAGTGGACGGATTCATGGACGGAAACTATTTCACCACATCACGCGGCGCTGTCCCTATCCGCATTCATTATCCTGACGAAGACGAGATTTCAACAAGACAGAACATATATATCAAAAATTACATCCGTGACTTCGAAACAGCTCTTTTTGGCAACAATTTCTTGGACCCAGAAAAAGGGTATCGCAAGTGGGTTGATTCATTGTCATTAGCAAACTGGTTCATCGGCACAGAAGTAAGCGCCAATATCGACGGCTATTACAGCACATATTTTTATAAGAACAAGCAAGACTCCTTATTATATTGGGGACCGATGTGGGATTATGACATCGCATACGGAAACGACGAACGCATACGCAACACTCTTAACAATCTGATGACAGACGTTGGCTATGGGCAGACAAAAGCATGGATAAACAAGATGTGGGACGACCCCTGGTTCGGGAAATTAGTAAACAGACGATACCAGGAAGCACTTGACAAAGGATTGGTTGATCATATGCTAAACACAATAGACAGCATATCCGCCTTGCTGCAGCAATCACAAACGCTTAATTACAACAAATGGGGAATAAGAACAAAAATGTACCATGAAATAGTCCTGTACTCATCGTACGACCAATATGTTGACGATCTGAAAGACTTCATCATACAGCATTGTGAATACCTAACAACTGCATTCAAAAACAAAAAAACGCAAGAACCTACTCCACCATTCATACCTGGCAATTATTTTTACAGAATAATCAACGCAGGCTCATCAAACGCTTTGGATGTCACAGGACAAAGCACATCTGCAGGAGCAAAAATTTGCACTTGGGCCAATCAAGAAGAACGTCAAAGTGAAGACTGGGTCATAAAACAAATAGGAGACTATTTCCACATAACTAACAGGAACGGAGGAATGGCACTTTCAGACCCTACAACAGGAGAGGTCGGACCAACTGTCAATGTTGGCACTACTCTTACCACAGCAGAGCCTGACACCCTGAATGAGCGTCAATTATGGACTCTTACACCTCAGGGCACAAAGGGATATTACAACATTACAAACAAATACACCCAACACACAGCAAACCTGAATGGAGGCTCAACAGCAAACGGCGCTTTAGTGCTCAGTTACACTACGGATTCAAGAAACCCTGTCAGCAACAACAGGTTATGGTATATCGTCGCAAGCGAAGAACTTCCTGAGACAAACAATATTTCAGAGGTAGAACCGGCAGAATACGCTTTGGCATACAATCAGCAGACCAAAACTCTGCATTTCGGTTCTGAAACACCGGAACAACTAACATTCAATGTAAGAATACATAATCTAAACGGCATTTGCGTAAAAATCTTCAATGCGAACGAAGAGTGCATGGTGTCTGATTTGCCAAACGGCATTTATACAGTCACATGGAAATGCGGCAAAAAAACCAGAAGCGTTAAACTTCTGATAAAGTAATCAACAAAACCGCATAGACAAAGCAACATGCAACGATACAATGAATTCGGAGCCTGGCTCAAGCTACAGCTTGGATGCAAAGCACAAAAAATATCCTTAAACGCAGGATTCACATGTCCAAACCGTGACGGCAAAGTCGGATTGGGCGGATGTACTTATTGCAATAACCAAACATTCAACCCAGAATACTGCCAAACAGAAAAATCCGTCACCCAACAACTTAATGAAGGGAAAACATTCTTCTCACGCAAGTATCCCGAAATGAAATATCTTGCATATTTCCAGGCATACACAAACACTTATGCAGAACTTGAAATTCTAAAGCGGAAATACGAAGAAGCATTAGCGGTAGATGGCGTCATTGGTCTCGTCATAGGAACTCGCCCCGACTGCATGCCAAATTCACTACTTGACTACCTGGAGAAACTGAACAGGCAAACATTCATCATGGTTGAGTATGGAATTGAAAGCACATATGACAAGACACTACTCCGCATAAACAGGGGGCACAACCACGCATGTACCGTTGATGCTATAGAGCGAACTGCAAGAAGAGGCATATTCACCGGCGGACATATAATTTTAGGACTACCAGGAGAGACACGTGCCGAAATGATAGAAGAAGCACGCACTTTATCTTCCCTACCCCTCACGACATTAAAGTTGCACCAGCTACAGCTAATTAAAGGAACGCGCATGGCAGAAGAATTCATTGCTTCCCCATCTGAATTCCATTTGTTTTCAGCAGACGAATATATTGACCTTGTAATAGATTTTATTGAAAATCTTTCTCCTGAAATAGTGTTGGAACGCTTCGTTTCACAGTCACCGGCTTCATTATTAGCCATTCCTGGATGGGGACTGAAGAACTATGAATTCGTTGACAAAGTTCGCAAGCGTATGGAAGAGCGCGATTCCCTGCAAGGAAAAACGTTCAAGCAATAAAGCTCATTTGGTTCCACAAGATTCAAACTTCGCAATCATAGTCTTGATAATCTCACATAAAAACTTTAATTTTGCAGAAACAAAAATATAAAGCAAAAGGAAAGTATATGAAAAAGATTTTGGCATTTGTCATTTGCCTGCTGACTCTTGCAGTCTCTACTGCTCAGGAAATAACTCTCGAAGAAATTGTTTCTGGAAAATTCTCACAAAAAGGAATACGCGGTATTCACCCCTTGTCTGACGGAGAAAGCTACTCACAGATTAGCGCTGACGGCAGACAGATAGTCAGATGCTCATTCAAGGACGGCAAAAGCATTGAGACCCTTTTCGACATCACTTCAGCGCGCGGTCCTCGATTAGCGTCATTTAGCGGTTATGTAATGTCGCCAGACGAAAAGAACATACTCATTGAAACAAATCGAAATTCAATATACCGCCATTCTTTCACTGCGGAATTTTACATTTACAACATAAAGAACAAGACATTGGTACCTCTTTCCACAGGAGGAGCACAGGAATGTCCGCGTTTTTCACCCGACGGCAATGTAATTGCGTTCATACGAAACAACAACTTGTTCCTTGTAAAGCTTCTGTTCAACAATTCTGAAAGCCAGGTGACAAAAGACGGCGAGTTCAACAAAGTCCTCAACGGAAAGCCCGACTGGGTTTACGAAGAGGAATTCGGATTCAGCTGCGCATACGATTTCAGCAGCGACAGCCAGATGCTGGCATGGATTCGTTTTGACGAGAGCCAAGTAAAGACATTCTCTTTCCCTTGGTATCAGGGCAGCAATCCCTCTATGACGCAGTATGCGCTTTACCCAGGAGAGTACACTTACAAATACCCAAAGGCTGGCGAAAAGAACTCAAACGTGACAGTTCACACATACGACATCAAGAGCCGTGTTACCCGCCAAATGCAAATCCCGCTTGACGAAGATGGTTATATTCCACGAATAAAATTCACAGGCGACAAGGACAAGCTTGCCGTAATGACACTCAACAGAAGACAGAATGTTCTTGATATTTACATGGCGAACCCTCGCTCAACTGTTGCCACATTGATTTTACGCGAACAATCAGACAAGTACATAGACACACAAAGTTATGAGAACCTTGACTTCAGCTCCGACAAGTTCATATTCATGAGTGAACGCGACGGGTATCAGCACCTCTACTTATATACAATAGGCGGAAAGCTCATCAGGCAGTTGACAAAAGGCGACTACGTTGTCACTAATTACTATGGCAGCGACGCTAACTCGCAGTATTATTATTCCAGCAACGAAGGCAGCCCGTTAGAGCAATATATCTACAAAGTAAGCGCAGACGGCAAAAAAGTGTTGCTGACAAAAGACAAAGGCTTTAATTCCGCAACATTCAGCAAGGGATGCAAATACTTCATGAACGTGTATTCCGACCTGAGCACTCCGAACATTACTTCCCTATATTCATCGTCAGGCAAGCAGTTGAAAGTGCTTGAAGACAATTCCAAGCTCAAATCCTTGATTTCTTCATACACATTAGGCAAAAGCGAGATTTTCAGTTTCACCACAACAGAGGGAATAAAGCTCAACGGATGGATGGTGAAGCCAAATAATTTCGACAGCAGCAGGAAATATCCGGTGCTCATGTACCAATACAGCGGTCCAGGCAGCCAGGAAGTGCACAATTCGTTCGGCAACGGATTTTTCGGCGGGTTAATATGGGAGCATCGCCTTGCCCAGAAAGGATATATCGTAGTCTGTGTTGACGGAAGAGGCACTGGTGGCAGAGGCGCTGACTTCCAGAAATGCACATATATGCGCCTTGGAGAAAAAGAATCTGTTGACCAGGTAGAAACCGCCATATATCTTTCTTCACTTCCATACATCGACAAAGACCGAATAGCCATTTGGGGATGGAGCTTCGGCGGATTCAACACACTCATGGCCATGAGTGAAGGAAGGCAAGTATTCAGATGCGGAGTGGCAGTAGCACCAGTAACAGACTGGCGGTTCTATGACAGCGCATACACAGAGCGCTATATGAGAACTCCGCAGGAAAACCCTGACGGGTACAACGTCTCTCCACTCCATCGCTGCCATAGCCTTCATGGCGACATTCTGCTATGTCACGGATACGCTGATGACAACGTGCATTTTCAGAACATGGCAGAGCTGACAGAAAAACTGGTACAAGAAAACATACAATTTGAGAGCCAATTTTACGTAAACCGCAATCATAGCATTTATGGAGGCAACACCAGGAAGCATCTTTTCACAAGGATAGAGAACTTCCTTGACTTACGCCTTCTGAAATAACAGCAGACGCAAAACTGCAAAAAAGTATATTGTAAAAAATGAAGTTATTAACAGACAAAGAGTTAAAAGACTCGCTGTCACACCCTATATTCCACCTCATTTCAGAAACAGCAGACGAACTTGGATACGAATGTTACGTCATAGGAGGGTATGTACGTGACCTTTTCCTTGAACGCCCGTCAAACGACATTGACGTCGTTGTGGTAGGAAGCGGAATAGCCATAGCAGAGGCTTTAGGCAAGAAATTAGGGAAGAAAGCCCACTTGTCAGTATTCAGAAATTTCGGCACAGCGCAAGTAAAGTACAAGCATCTTGAAATAGAGTTCGTAGGAGCCAGAAAGGAAAGCTATAGCCACGACTCAAGAAAGCCAATCGTAGAGGACGGCACATTGGAAGACGACCAGAACAGACGCGACTTCACCATCAACGCAATGGCTTTATGTTTGAACTCCAGCCGATTTGGCGAACTTGTAGATCCTTTCAACGGCATTGCCGACCTTGAGGACGGAATCATTGCTACTCCGCTCGACCCCGACATTACTTTCAGTGATGACCCGTTACGCATGATGCGGTGCATACGGTTCGCCACTCAACTCAACTTCTACATTGAAGAAGAAACATTCGAGGCCCTTGAAAGAAACGCAGAAAGAATCAAAATCATATCAGGCGAACGCATCATTGAGGAACTGAACAAGATTATGCTCTCAAAACATCCGTCAAAAGGGTTCATTGAGCTGGAACGCTGCGGACTTCTGCCGTTAATAATGCCTGAACTCACTGCCATGCAGGGCGTTCAAGTAATAAACGGCAAGGGCCACAAGGACAATTTCTACCACACGCTGGAAGTTCTTGAAAACGTATGCAAACAGCAATCCGCAGATGACAAAATAAAGGATGATGACAAAACCTTGTGGCTGAGATGGAGCGCGTTGCTGCACGACATCGGCAAGCCAAAAAGCAAACGCTGGGACCCCGCCTTGGGATGGACATTCCATAATCATAATTTCATCGGAGAAAAAATGATTCCCAACATGTTCCGCCGTCTGAAGCTGCCTCTCGACGACAGAATGAAATACGTTCAGAAGCTCGTAGGGTTGCACATGCGCCCAATAGCCATTGCTGACGACGAGGTCACAGACTCCGCCGTGCGAAGACTGCTGTTCGAAGCTGGAGACGACATTGACGACCTGATGCTTCTGTGCGAGGCAGACATAACCTCCAAAAACGAAAGCAGGAAACAGCGTTTCATAGAAAACTTCAAGCTTGTCCGCCAGAAGCTGATCGACT
>JAFTTD010000340.1 GCA_017466965.1 Bacteroidaceae bacterium | reverse complement strand
GACGGCAGACAAAGAACAACAGACGAAGTAAGCGTAACCATAGGTAGCTCTACAGGTAATGAGACAATCCAGTACGGAAAACTTACTATCTCTAATACTGAAGAAGTTACAACAGAATTCAGCCAAGAATTCGCAGAAGTGCCAGCTGTTTTCATGGGAGTAATGACAAATGCAAATGCAGAAATGTACCCGAACAATCTTATCAACACGCTCACAAAGACAAAATTCGGATACAAGATATTCCCTTGGGAGTTCTCAGGCGACCAAACTCTTGAAAAAGACGAAGACATCAGTTTTGCGGCTATGGCACTCGGAAACTACAAGTATGGAAACATGGAGATAGAAGTTGACTCTGTAAAAGTAAAAGGGGACACACTATTAGTTGAGTTTATCAAACCTTTCCCTGAAGGCGTAACTCCAGTAGTCATAACAGAATTGAAGCCGCTGCTTAAAGGTTCGCCTATGATGACTAAAATTTGGGATGTAACTAACACCGGTTTCAAAGCAACAGTCATGTATGAGGCAGGAAAAGAAGCACCTATTCGTACAAACCAGCCATTATTCTATTTAGCTGTTACTCCTGGCAGTGAAAACATTGGCGACGGAATACAGTTAAGCGCAGGATTTGGAGAGAATCCGGTTTATGGCTCAACATACAAGATACAAACATTCACTAGAACAAACGAGGGAGGTGCTTTGGATACTCTCAAACTGAAGAATCCACACATATTCGGAGCATTACAGACATACAATGTCAAAGCCGGTACAATATTAAGAAATGTACGCAGCACGACTGTTAAAGACGAAGAAGGCAACGAATATACAACTGGAATCCGCCTCAAAAGAATTATCGACAAGAGTTCATCAGAAAAGGACATAAAATCATCTGCCGATAACTTCGGCTGGTTTGCAATAAGTGAAGCGACAGATGCCGATGTAAGTGTTGAGAACATCACTATTGGCAACGACAGAGATGCACTGCAAGTAAAAGTCATCAACGGACGCATTTACACAGAAGGCAACGTGCCGTTTGACACATACACATTAAGCGGAGTTAAAGTTTCATCCTTCGACAAGCATGAGCCAGGCATATACATTGTACGTTCTGGTGGCAAGTCCGTAAAAGTAAACATCAGATAACCAAAGATTTAGAATATAATCAACATATAAAAAGTGTATGCTAAAACATAGGAGCAAACTTATGTTTTGGCATACACTTTTTGTTGTTATAAACTTCAAGCATTGAAAACAAAAAAAAAGACAAATTAAAGCAAAATTGCATCTTAATAAAACTATACGGTAATGAAGTATTTTCTAATTAGAGCAAAACAAAATGCATCATATAAAAAACACAAACGAGCCTGCATTTAAACACAAACGAGCCTGCGTTTAAATACAAATGAGCCCTCGTTTAAATCAAAACAGGATAGAAATTTACAGAAGAAGTACAAATGAGAGGAAGTAAAATGCGGGATTTCAAAATCAAAAATTTAGGACTTTATAATCTGCAAATGCAAAAAAGGCATTAGTATAAAATGTCGTATGGACATCTGAATTCATAAAATATTAAAATTAAATACAGCAACAGGACAATAAAGTTTAATTTATAACACAAATCCGACATATTGATATAAAAAAAAGAAAATTGCAAAAGAAAGAGGAATAAAAATTTCCTATTAATAGAAATAACAGCTATCTTTGCGACTGCTACATATTATAAATTTATCCGTAAACATATTATTTAAGAATATTACCTATTTAAAATTTCTATTATTAACTATCAAAATCAAAAACAAATGAAAAAACTTTTACTTCTTTGTTCTGCATTTTTCATGTTAGGACAAGCAAATGTTTTTGCACAGGAAGAAGAGGATGTAACTCATTACATCGTCAATGCTGGCTTTGACGAAGACCTCACCTTCAATGCAGACGGCTCAACAAAGGAAATCACCTACAAGGGTGGCGTTCTTAGTGGTAACAGGTCATGGCCATACATGTCGGCAGACAGCTCAGTTTATATGTGGACTGATAGCAAAAGTACCAACTGGAACGGCTCAGACGGAAGAACACATGCTTACAATGGTTATGTTGCCCAGATTAAAGGATGGGAATTGGCATCAAGAGAATTCAGCCTTTCAACAGAATGGTCTTATTTCGGCGTGCTCCCTTACGACCTTGGCGAATATGCTAGTCCTGTAGCAGACGATGGTACAGGATACCAGCCAGTTCCTACAAAACCTGACTTTGCAAATGGTGACGACAACAAGGGCGCTCTCTTCTTGCGTGCAGGTTGGGGCGGTAAGGCTTCTTACAAGCAGACAGTTCATCTCCCATGCGCT
>JAFTTD010000339.1 GCA_017466965.1 Bacteroidaceae bacterium | reverse complement strand
ATTAACAACAATTATTTATTAACAAATGGATATGTGCATTAAAATGTACTCAAATGCGTCAGGCATAGTTTCTATTTTCTTACATTTTATAATATAAATTATTCACGACTAAATAATATATTGTCATCTACAAAACTACCTTTCAATCGTCAATACTAATTATATTATATTTCAACAATCGAGACAACCATGCCATATGTTTTACCTTGCACATTCAGCTATGCAAGCGAGAAGGGAGTCTTCTTTAATGTATTTATTTGCACATTCAAGTATTGTTACCTTGCACATTCAGCTATGCAAGTGAGAAGGGAGTCTTCTTTAATGTATTTATTTGCACATTCAAGTATTGTTACCGGCGTAGATGCCTGAATCAAGTATTGTTCTTTCCGTACCGTATCAAGATCAAGTCCTAAAGCCTCAAGTTTCATCATGGCAGAAGGCAAGGAGAATCCGCCTTCTGTTGAGCGACAATAGTTACCGTAAACATAATTCTTGACAATGCGCAATTCTTCATCTGTAACAGGCACTTGTGCCAAGAGCCGTATTTGTTTTTTCACTTCCTTTATGACCGCCTCAACATTCTGAGGAGCCGTCTCTGTTGTTACAACGAATGCACAATGGTGTGGAATTTGCGATATTACAGAATGTATATCATAAGTATATCCATAGGTTTCTCTGACGGAAGACATAAGTCTGCTGCCAAAATATCCTCCTATGATAGTTGTAAAAAGTGATAATGCGTAATAATCGGCATTCTTACGGCTTGGCAAGAGGCATCCCATCTTTATTGAGGATTGATGTGATGAGTTTGCCACGGATACGGTCTGCCTGAGTTCCTGAGTTGTGTTTACAGGATAACATCTGAATGAATCAAAAATCACAGACTTGTCAGAACAGCCCCATTTGTCAGCACCTAAACAGTCTTCCACTATGCTTATCGTTGCTTGGTCATAATCTCCGGTCAGATATAATGTTGCATTTCCAGAATGAAGATATTTCTGATGATATTCAAACAATTGTTCTGTTGTCAATGTGTCATAGTCGGAAAGCAAAGGATACACTCCAAGCGGATGCTCGCTGCCAAAAAGGCTCTTATAAAACAATTGAAGGCTGTGTGTATCTACAGTCTCCAAGCTCACTGCATAAGATGTCTTAGCCTGGCTCAACACTATTCTCAGCTGTTCCTCTTCATATATTGGCGATGTTATGACAGACCTGAGAATTGCCAATGCCTGCCTAAGAAATTTGCTTAATACCGTCAGCGTTATTACCGAATATGAAAGGTTTACTCTGGTCTGTATGGATGCTCCATAGTAATCTATCAGTTCGGAAATGCGCTTCTTATCATATTCCGCCGATCCATACCGCAGCTGACTGAGCGCAAATTTGGCTTGCAGGGGTGAGTTCTGCACCCATTGTCCTCCCTTGAACATGATGTCAATGCGCAGCAATTGTGTATCTTTCACATGCACACAGTTCATAGCTACGCCATTTTTCATTGTATGCAGTTCCGGACGCTGAATGTCATGCAAGTCGTTCGACTTTAACTCTGGCTGTATAGTGCGGTCCATAAGTTTTTTTTATTTCTTATTCATCTGCTTACCTCCTGCTTTTCAAGAATTCTTCCGCTTTTTGGAGGTCTTCAGGAGTGTCAATACCTATTGTTTCAATATCAGTTTGCGCCACCTTGATATTATACCCATTCTCAAGCCAGCGAAGCTGCTCAAGCGATTCAGCCAGTTCAAGAGGTGTCTGTGCAAGTTTAGTTATCTCTTTAAGCACATTGGCTTTGTATGCATACAATCCTATGTGCTTGAAGAATGTGTGACGAGCAAGCCATTCACTTTTGTCATACCCTCTGAGGTATGGTATTACAGAACGGCTGAAATATAGTGCTACCATGTTTTTCCCCACCACCACTTTAGGCGAATTCGGATTTTCAAGCGCTTCTATTCCATCAGACAGGACAAACGGCTTAACCAAAGTAGCTATATCAGTATGCTCGTCATTTTCAAAGCACGACATTACAGCCCTGATTTGCTCAGGCTGTATAAAAGGCTCGTCGCCCTGTATGTTTATGACAACATCATAATCATTTTCTCCCACTTTAGTCAGAGCTTCATAACATCTGTCCGTGCCGCTCCTGTGCTCTGTGCTTGTCATCACCACTTTTCCTCCGAAAGATTCAACTTTTTGGAAAATACGCTCGTCATCAGTTGCCACAACAACACTGTCAAGCAACGCCTCGACTTGCCTATACACTCTTTCTATTACAGTCATTCCGCCTAAAATTGCGAGCGGTTTGGCAGGAAATCTTGTTGAAGAATATCTTGCCGGTATAATTCCGATATATTTCATTTGAGTTTTTGGTTTAGTATTCTTTTGTTTTCAGGACTTTGAAAGGCGTAAATGCCACTTCGTTCAGAAGTTTGCATTTCACAAATCAAAATCAAAGTCAGCCTCCTGTTCCTCGCTTTCAATCAGAAGACTGTCAGGAATCACCACATCGTGTTCAAAGCCCTCAACATCGGCAATCTTCAGCCCGTCAAGTTCGCTTTCGCAGTCGCCAATATCCTTTGCCACATAGAAGGAGTCTATTTCTGATATTCCGTAGTCGTTCATCAAGGCCTGGTCAGCATATATCTTTTTCATGAAGTTCGCATATACAGGCAGCGCGGCACTGGCTCCTTGCCCATGCGTCATGTTCTCAAAGTGTATGTCGGGATCTTCACCTCCAACCCAGCATCCAGCCACTAATCGTGGCGTGAATCCCATAAACCATGCATCAGCATTTGAGTTTGTTGTTCCCGTCTTACCTCCCATGTCAGCCTTGATGCCGTATTTCCATCTTATTCTCTGTCCCGTACCTCCGTCAATCACAGACCTCAGCATCGTTATCATCTTATCCACAGTTTCGCTGCTGATTACTTCGTTCATTCTCGGAGTGAACGTCTCAACTATGTTTCCGTCAGCATCCTCAATGTGGGTAACCAGCAGAGGGCACACTCTAACACCCGAGTTGGCAAATGCCGTATATGCGCTCACCATCTCACCCACGCTCACGTCGCACGGACCGAGACACAGGCTCATTGACGGATGAATCTGCTGGTTGGTAATTCCCATGTCGTGCATGAGCGAAACCAGCTGGTAAGGATTGAGCTGCGACATGAGATAAGCCGAAATCCAGTTGTTTGACTGCGAGAGTCCCCATTTCAGCGTAACCAGCTGCCCCACTCTTGCAGTTCCGGTATTGCGCGGAGTCCATGGCTTACCGGCTACCATGTACGTACGTTCCTCATTCGGAGCCACATCACACGGAGTAAACCCGTTCTCCATCGCCAGCGTATATAGGAACGGCTTCACCGTACTTCCTATCTGTCTGCGTCCCCCTCCAAGCACATTGTCATATTGGAAGTACTTGTAGTCAAGTCCTCCCACATACGCCTTCACCTGTCCGTTCTGAGGGTCCATGGCCATGAACGCCGTACGCAGGAACTTCTTGTAGTATCTGATAGAGTCAAGCGGCGACAGTGACAAGGTGTCAATGCCGTTGTATGTAAACACCGCCATAGGCGTCTTCGTGTTGAACGCCTTCACAATCTCGTCCTCACTGTGTCCGGCAGCCTTCATCACCCTGTACCTCTCGCTCTGACGCATATATCTCCTCAGAATCTTGTCCACCTGCTCAGCCGTCAGACCGCTGTACGGAGCCAGCGGATTGCGTTTGTGCTGCCTGTCGAAAATAGGCTGCAGCTCCTTTGCCACATGGTCGTAAGCCGACGCTTCAGCATACGCCTGCATTCTTGAGTCAATGGACGTATGAATCTTCAAACCGTCAGAATATATATTATAGTGAGTACCGTCCTTCTTCACATTCTTGTTGCACCACCCGTACAGAGGGTCAGTCTCCCACATGAGCGAATCATCATGATACGCCTGTCCCTGCCATGAGGCATAATCATCGCGCGCAGGCTTTCTTGCCGTCAGCACCCTCCTCAGATACTCCCTGAAATACGGCGCCATGCCGTCCTTATGGTCAGTCACCTTGAAGCGCCCCACATCAAGCGACTTCTGCTGAGCCTCCTTCATCGTCTCTTCCGATATGTATCCGGCCTTATGCATCTGCATCAGCACCACGTTCCTTCTCTCCCTGCATCTGTCGTTGAACTTCACCGGATTGTATAATGAAGGGTTTTTGCACATGCCCACCAGCGTGGCACATTCCTCCAGAGTCAGCTCCTTAGGATACTTGTTGAAATAAGTTCGCGCCGCGTTCCTTATGCCGACAGCATTATAGAGGAAGTCAAAATAGTTGAGATACATGGTTATAATCTCCTCCTTCGTGTAGTAGCGCTCCAGCTGCACAGCTATGTACCACTCTATAGGCTTCTGCATCAGTCGCTTCTTCATGTCGCGCGCCACGTCGGTATACAGCTGTTTAGCCAGCTGCTGAGTGATGGTACTGCCGCCTCCAGCCGAGCTTTGGCGCATCACCCCGTATTTTATCACAGCACGCATCAGCGCCCGGAGGTCCACGCCCGAATGGTCATAGAAGCGTACATCCTCAGTAGCCACCAGCGCGTTGACAAGGTTTTCCGGGAGCGAGTCGTAAGTCATCATCACCCTGTTCTCCTTGGCATAGCTCCATGTGCCCAGCAGCTTGCCGTCCTGGGTATAAATGCGCGAAGCATATTTGCTGATAGGATTCTGCAGATCCGACACAGGCGGCAAATCGCCCCACCATCCGTTGCCAATGGAATAAATGGCGAGCGCAACAGCGCCAAACCCCACGCACAGCGCAATCCACAGCGCCACAACCGTGCGTATGCACCATTTGCTTGCGCCGCCCTGTTTTTTCCTGTTTTCCTTGTTTTCCATAATCTTTATCACATGTTATTGTCATATTCATTCATGCAGAGGCATATATTTCTACAAGTTCGGGGGAGTTGGAATCAGAAGAAGCGCCACCAGCTCCCCCATCTCCTTGATACCATCTCACAAAGGTATCACTTTTTTATGAATGAACAAAAAAGAGAGGTGTTTTCATTGGGATTTTGCAAGAGGCAGTTTTTTCGGAAGTTTTCACAACTCATGAAAATGCAGGCTCGTTCGCGATGCGAACGAATGTTCGCAGCCTCAGTCTTCAGCCTCGTCGTCCATTCTTTTTTTTAAGTCTTGCCGACAGGGGCGTAGCGACGAGGAATCTTCACCCTTATTGCCCCTTAGCGTAAAAATCACAAAATCACAAAATAACAAAAATCACAAAATCACAAAATAACAAAAATCACAAAATCACAAAATAACAAAATAACAAAATAACAAAAGAGAAGAGCAAGCGCAAACTTACTCTTCTCTCTTCCGAAAAATCAACGACTGCCAAATCTCTCCTTAGCCTTGGGCTTCAGGCTCTGTGCCAATCACTGTTTCAAGCGAAACGCCACGGAGCGCATCCTTAAGTTCCTTGCACGGAGCGAACATGATCTTTCTTGTCCTCACGTTCTCAGCGCTGACGTCTTCCTTGTTGTCAACTCCCTTGCAGGAAATTCCGAATCTGAAGGTGCCGAGGTGAGGGACCTCCACGCTGTGGCCGTTGAGAACCATCTGCTTGATCTGAGTGAACAATCCGTCGGTAACTGCCGCAACATAGCCTCGTGGAAGTGAACTGTCGCTTGATACCATGTTCACAAGCTCATCCTTGCCGATTCTGCTGAACGAAGTGGCACGGGTAACGTACATGTTCTTGTTCTTCATCGCTACACGCTGGTAGTTTGTTCTGATGACTATCTTTCCCATACACTTGCTTTTTTTAGGTTAAACAATTAATAAAACTCTCTCTCTGATTCTAATAGTTAAGGCATTCAGTTATTGCTTTCAAAAACTGCATTACAAATATAGATAATTTCTATTAGAAAACAAAATAAAATTACTTTTATTTATTCTTTTCTTAAAATTCTTCTATT
>JAFTTD010000338.1 GCA_017466965.1 Bacteroidaceae bacterium | reverse complement strand
ACCTTATACATCTTTCCGCTGTATGAGCTTGGATGCCAGTTCTCCCAGAACTGACCGATGAAGTTCTGGTTGTCGTCAGCTGGCTGTTCGCCTGTCTTGTTTGTAGCTGTTGTGCTGTTCTGAGCGCCTGTAGTTGTTGTCCATCCGCTGATACCGCTTTCAAATGTAGTGTTGCCTATCAAGTCAGCCATGTCTGATGGGTTTTCAGGAGTTGCGTTCTTTTCAAGTTCAGCAGCCTTCCATGCAAGAACAGCGTCTGTTACGAGACCTACAGCTGAGTCAAGTTCTGCAACTGTACTTTCGTAGTTGCTATAGATAGCCTCTGCATCAGCAAGGTCAATGCCTGCATAGAGAGCCTTTGAAGATGTCAAAGTGTCTCCGAGGTGAGTTGCTGCGTCATAAAGAGCGATGCCTGGCATAACTGCTTCATACTCTTCTGGAGTTACGAAGTACCAGTCAATCTGCTGAGTAAGTCCAGGGAAGTTTACGTCTGAACAGAAATAGCATTCTTTGTTGCCAAATTCCTTAACAACACCCATCCAGCCATAAACACCTTTCTGATTGTCTGCGAAATAGTTAGCAGCCTTCTCTGAAGCCTTGATGCGGTAGATGTCACCACCTTGGTTTTCAAAGTTCCAAACGAAGTTTACGTTTGATGCAACGTTGTTCTGACGGTCAGTCCAGATTGTTGTTGAATCTTCGCCAAACCATACTTCATCCCAACGAGTTTTTGAGATGATTGAGTCCTGGAACACGTAAGTAACGCCATCCCAAGTTGCGAACAAGTCTGGATCGTCAAGCTCTGCATAGTTTGCAGTTGTTGCTTCGCGAAGTTTCACCATGTCGCCTGTGCGGTAACTTACAGCGGCGCGTGTACCGTAAGAAGCGCCGTAGCCACTGAAGAATGCGCCAGCATCTTTGTTGTAGAGATAAAGTTCAGTCTCTGTTACCAGAGGTGTTGACTTTGGATCAGCAGGTTTTGTCCACTGAGCAAAGACACTTGAACTAACCAACATTGATGCACCTAATAAAAATAATTTGTGCTTCATAAAAAATTTAGTTAAGTTAAGAAAATGTATATAAATAAAACAATATATTGTAAAAAAATTATAACAACCCAATAAGCATATAATCATTCTATTCCGCAAATAAACAAAAAAAAAATTAAGCTACAAAGAAAAAAACAAAAAAAATATATAAAAGATAAGAACAAGATATTATCACATAAAATAAAGACATTTGAAATGATTAATCTTTTAATATAAAAAGGAGAATTATTACAACATTATTAATACATTAAAACTCGAAAGTACAGCCATAAAACAATGAAGGTGTCAAAATGAAAACATACTATCTTTTTTCATCCCGACAGAGCGTAACGACGAGGAATCTCATGACTTTGATTGAGATTCCTCACACATGGTTCGGGATGACTTAACAATTTGACAACACAATTTCATTTTGACACACCTCATTGCATCAATATACATTATTGTGTTTGTGAAAGTGTTCACTTGAGTCTGTAAAGGCGGAAATTATCTATTTTGAACCATGTTGCAGATGGCGCTCCATCTGTTGCCACACCAATCTTCAAAGGAGCATTGTCTGTTTTCTGTGTAAACTTCAGGCTTAAAGTCTGCATAGGATAATTATCTCCTTTTCCTGCTTCAGTAATCTTGTCTGCAAACAATGCTACAGCGTCATTAGCAAAGATTCTCTGCTTTCCTACGCGCACAGCATTTCCAGTGTTAGATGCATGAATGTCAACAGATATTATATAGTTTCCTTTTGGTAGATTGCTGATAGTCTGGCTAATGCTCGGTGACATTGTATTTGAGCCATCCCAAACACCAAAAATATAATTGCCGTCTGTAGCCTCCGGATCACCATTGCCACCTGCACGATTCACGCCCCACCAGTTGGTCTGACTGTTAACAGTCCACCCCTGTGGTTCACGTTTTGTCAGTTGTCTGTCATCATCCTCAAAGCTCGGATTCTTGATGTATCGGGTAAAATCCTCATAGTTATCTGGCAATGTTCCTTCCGCAAGCTTCACTTCAACAGCCTTACCATTATATTCTACAACCTCTGTAAATGATGCTGGTTCAACATCTCCTGATGGCGATTTGCCGTCAACAAGAAGAATACGGAACTTTCTGCTCTTTAACATTCCCTTATAACTGCCCTTGCGGTCAGAAATTGTAAGTTTTCCATGAGCTTCATCCCACTTGAATGTTATCTCGCTGAATTGCCCCTTCTCGTAGTTGTAGTTATCACCCTCGTCTTCATACAAGATGAAAGTACCGTCTGCTCCTGGATAAACACGTATTTCAAGATTATCCCAAGCCTGTTCATTAGAGTACTGAACTGCAGGTCCGAAAGGAATGATACTTCCTGCCTTAACATATACAGGCATAATGTCAATCGGTGCAAGTCTCTGTATGTGCTTGCCACCCTTTATGCGTTTGTTTGTCCAGAAATCATACCAGTCTGTTCCCTTTGGAAGATATACATTTACAGGTGCAGCAGCTTTCTCTACTTCCGGATAAATAGCATACCCTTTCTTATTCTCATCCTTGAATGTGTAAAGCGGGTCGGTTACAGGCTTTACAAGAATGTTGCGACCAAACAAGTACTCATCAGTTAGGTTTATAGCTCTTCTGTCGTCCGTGAAGTCAAAGAACAACGGGCGCATCATAGAACCGTTTCTCTGCGTAATATCACCACAGTTACTGTAGATATATGGCAGGAGACGATAGCGCAGTTCAATGTATTTTTTCTGCACATCAAATGCCCAGTGGCCTGGTTCTGCATAGTTCCAGAGTTCATTTATCATAGGAGAAGAAACATGGTTACGCATCAGCGGCATGAAACATCCCCACTGCATCCATCTAACCTGAATTTCCTGAGCATGTGGGCTTTTTGGATTGTTATCATCATCCCAACAGAAGAAACCACCTATGTCTGTGTTCCAATACGGAATACCGCAAGCAATGAAATTCAAACCTGAAGGAATTTGGTTTTTCATTGTCTCCCAGTTAGAACTAATGTCACCGCTCCAGCTGAATGTTCCATAATGCTGAATACCAAATGCACCTGAGCGAGTCATCTGGAACGAGCGCTTGCTATTACCCTTTGTTGCACGCTGGTTTTCATATATACCCTTATTTGTTGCAAGCGAGAAAGCATTTTTCACACTAACCCATGAGCCATCGTGTGTCTGATGATCAAAGTCCGATGGTTTTTCATCAAAATGGTCAGGTTCAGTTGAGTCTGTCCACCATGCATCAATACCCATATCGTAAAGATTCTTAAGATATTTCCAATAAATATCACGAGCCTTTGGATTGAATGCATCGTATGGCTTAACACCACGATTACGAGGCCAGGTATCGAACGGATAAAGTGCACCTATTTCATCAAGTTCGCGATACTGATCTGTCCATGGTCCGAAACTTGCCCATATTGAAATCATCAGATGCGCATTGTTCTTATGCACATAATCAATCATTTCCTGAGGAGATTTGATACGTGGCTGCATTCCTTTTCTTACATACTCTGCAGCCAAAGGCTTCAGGTCGTCTGGCAAGTATTTTGCCCACTGTTTGTCTCCAACCTTATTTATGTAATAAGGATTCATGAACTTCATTGCATTCCAGTTTGAGTCACATCCCCAATACTGCCAGTCCTGAACAATGCCGTCAATTGGAATACGAAGTTCACGCATTTTGTCAAGTATGCCGCAAAGCTCATCACTTGTTTTATAGCGTTCACGACACTGCCAGTATCCCATTGTCCATAGCGGGAACATTGTTGCCTGTCCCGACAATTCGCGAACAGAAGCAATCACACCATCCTGGCTTCCGTCTTCGTACATGAAATAATAATCTATACCTTGCGCCACCTGTGAAGAGAACATGGTTTCACCTTCAGAGTCATTGAAACGAGAGCGGCCAGCGTTGTCCCAATAGAGTCCATAGCCCTTTTCTGAAGAGAAAAAAGGAATGTTGATATTTGTATTCGCATTCCAAAGGTCTATATTTTCGCCACGCTGATTAAGTTTATTACTCTTGCGCTGTCCAAAGCCAAAGATAGCTTCATTCTTTTCAAGATCAAATTCCTGGCTAATAGAATACTTGCCTTTATCAACTCCTGAAGAAATAGCCTTGACTTCATACTTGTCGCCTTCCTTCAACAGCAGTTCACCGTCATGATTACTGAAACTCACAACACCAGAATGCTTGTTTATGCTTGCAATCACATTGTCAGTCTTGAGAACTACTGATGAAGCATTTTCATCAACAGTAAACTTTTCCTTGCCAGGAGTCAGAACTACTGAATAGCTCTTTTTCTGCGGCATCTGGTCTAACCCATCAGCATATTTAGTAACACGAACGATGTTAGAAGAATAAACAGTAAGTTCAGTTGTAGGCTTACCATTAAAATCAACCTTCACTCCGTTCTTTTGTTTCACCACCGTCTGCGCCATCAAGGCAGAAGGCATAGCCACTAACATACCAAGCGTTATGGCTTTGAAAGGATTCTTCATGATTGAAATTTTCATAATAAAAAAGATTGTAGTTTACAATTTACTGCAAAACTACAACCTTTTATAACAAAAACAGCTATATGCTTGTTGATTTCAACAACACAAATGTTGATTTGGCTCATTCATGGTGTAAAATCTTATTCCATCACTGCGGATTCCAGTCCTTCACTTCACGGATGTAACATCCCCTTTGGTTTACGCTGGCATGAGAGTTCTGATAAAAGCGCCAGGTATGAGGCCTTATACCATCCTTTTGGTCACCATAGTTTCCATGTGAATAATACGACATTGAAATAAGATATTCACCATTCCACCAATTAGTATCTTCACAATACATCGCCATAATAGCCCCTTCACGAACATTTGGCACACGATAGCCATCAACCGTACATGGTGAATTACCATTGAGCAACTGATTATACAAAGTTGGATATCCTGTAGTGTTGTAATACTCCACATTCCCCAATGCGCCTGTTGCAAACCCTCTGTAAGGACGAGCAGTTTCAGCCCATTCATCCCCTGGTTCAAGCTCTCTCGTAGTATAATATCTGAGAGATTTCTCATTTATATTTCTTAAGTCAAAATAATAGACCGCATTCGTGCCAGAGCCTTCCTTATTGACGGTTACAATGGGCGTAGGTATATTTTCTGCAGGTTTACAGATATTCTCCTTTGTCGGTATCTGCATACCTAAGTTCCTGACGCATCTCATAGAAAAAGGCGCAGACTTAGAGTTGTTAGCATAAGCTCCTGTTGAGATACCTTCCTCCGCCCACAGCTTAATAGGCTTGTTGTCATTTCCCTTCGTACTTGAAACGACATGCAATCTCCATCTGTCAGCATTCTGAAACTTCTCACCTGCAGCATACTTACCTGTAGCAGTCGCAAATTCCGCTGGATACAGATGAGCTTCAGAGGTTAATCCCTGGTCACCTATATAGAGAGCATAGAGTTGTTCCAGTGAGGCTGTGTACCATCTTATTTCATCCGGATCTATAGTTTCATTGCCATTGTTATCCCTATTCCGCATCATTGAGGCGTATTGCATACATGCATAATTAGTACCTCCATTTGCTGCGTTTTTC
The DNA here is from genome assembly GCA_017466965.1 of Bacteroidaceae bacterium. Next base: position 140 of record JAFTTD010000338.1, on the reverse strand, counting down.
ATCCAGATAATATTATAATCGTCAACAGTATAATCATTCACACGGTCATAATCCAGGAATTTGTCCCATCTGACATCGCTGACAAAACCGTTTGAGCCATCGTTCAATCCCCATAACCCTACAGTATTATACAGACCGTT
>JAFTTD010000337.1 GCA_017466965.1 Bacteroidaceae bacterium | reverse complement strand
TGAGCAGGCACAGTGGGGATGGCTTGGTTACGTGAAAGAAGTGCCTCAGAGTAGGTTGAATAATCTTTTACGATTGAAGGAAAATTATAATGTGTATTTGTTAAGTAATACAAATCCCTTTTTAATGAAATGGGCTAAAAGCAATGCGTTCAGTCCTGACGGGCATAGTATTGATTATTATTTTCATAAAGTTTTTTGTAGCTACGAACTGAAGGACTATAAACCCGCGGAAAGTATTTTTAGAAAAGTTTTACAGACAGAATGTTTAAAAGCTGAAGAATGTATTTTCATTGATGACGGACCTGCTAATGTGGAATCGGCAAAAAGAGTGGGGATGCGGGGGCTTCTTGTGGAAAAAGATTCTGACTGGTGGGACAAACTGTCTGAAATCCTTAACGGATAAATAGTCTTTTATTTCTTATATATAACATATTTATTGTAATGTTTGAGTATTTGGATCTGTATTTTAGAAGTGAATTGTTAAAACCATATTGGATAGCATTATTTCTTTATTCTTTAACAATTCCTTTTGTTTGTGCTCAATCTGTATTATCCGAATACATAAGCTGCTTAGATGATGGCGAAGATCCCATTGAATATATCTTCAATTTGTTTGAGACTTCAGATGTCGTTATATTAGGTGAGCGTGATCATAGGGATGTCACACAATATGAGTTAATAAATAATTTGATTGCTGATCCTCGTTTTGCGGAACGAATTGGATATGTTTATACCGAAGTAGGGGTTGTAAACATGACTGAAAGGGCTAATAAGTTGATTAAAGGAATATTTAGTACTGAAGATGAATATAAAAAAGCTAAGATGGACTATCTTAGAGATGAAGACTATAATTTCTGTTGGGAGAAAACAAACCGCTCTTTTTTTATTGATAATCTTTATAGAGTTAATAGTCAATTGCCTGATGAAATAAAAATAACATTAGGACTTACTGATGTGGAATTTGATTGGTACAAGGCTAAATCACCTGCAAAATACAGAAAGTGGTATTATAAATACACCGTTGCTGATTCTGAAGGTAAGAATGATGTGCGTGATAAGATTATGGCTATGAATTTCATAAAACAATACAAACGCCAGAAACCGATAAATGGATGCAGAAAAGCTCTTCTTATAACCAATCATCCTCATGCAATAAATAATAAATCAGCAAAAAACGAAGGCTATTTAATAAAGAAAGAACTTGGAAATTACAAATTTAAAATAGTTTGTCTCAACTGGCTTGATTCTTTTAAATACTCTGGACCTCGTGAACTGATAGACCAGGGTAAATGGGATGCTGCTTTTGAAATAACAGAGTGCAAGCCTGTTGGATTTAGTATAAATGATACTCCCTTCGGGAAAACAACCTATAATAATTGGTGGGCTGATAATGGAACAATATGGCAAGATTATATGGATGGGATAATATATTACGAACCATTTTATAAGTTCAAGGCTTCTATTGGTATAGAGGGATTTATGAATGACAGTTGCAAGGAGGAACAAATGCGTAGATTAAGATTGACGAATGAAGTAATATCGTTTGATATAGATTATGAATCATGCAAGAAATATTTCAATACGGTACGAACTTTTCCTTGTGAAGATGTTGATGCTCTGAATAAAATGAAGGAACAGATAAAAAGATTGATAAGTATTCACAAGAATGGCATGAAATAATCAGCAAAAATTAACATGTATAATAAAATAAGTTATTAGTTTGTTTGCAATTATTTTGTTTTGCAAATGTCGAAACATTATCTATAGCGATATATATAAAAACAGTCCGATAAAAACTTTAGGGGTAACTTCTGTTTTTACGGACTGTTTTTGTAAAATGTTTGTTTCTGTTCTTTTTATATTTGTCTTTGTCAACTATTCTGCTTCAGCCTTGTTTGATGATTATTTGGTTTCAGTATTGATGCTTATAGGAAATCTTGTATTTTTAACACTCTTAATACTTCTTCAGACATGCTTTCGTTCGCCTCTTTTGTGTAACGACAGTCTGTAAATACTTGAGCGAGGGTCTTTTTGTTGTTTATATTGACAAAATTAATGTTTTCTTCTAACGATTCCTTGTATGAATAAATATCATCTATTTTTTCCTTAGAATATGGGCTGTAGAATTCTTCATGCATGTATGCGCTCAAAGGCAGCCTGTCCTGCTGGTCTGGATTTTCATCAGGCCATCCTAAAGTTATAGTTGCAACAGGAAATGTCAGTTTTGGTAAATTCAAAGTTTCAATTATGCCCATAGGGTTGTATAATGTTGTTCCCAAATAGCAAGTCCCCAATCCCTTTTCTTCTGCAAGTACGCAGAAGTTTTGAGTAAACAGCAATGTGTCTGACATTGAATTGAGGAATGATAAGAAATTATTATAACCAGGATTTGCCTCTCTGAATTTGCACCATTCTGAAAACCGGTTAAAATCAACGCAGAATGTTAAAACAACTGGCGCCTCTTTAACCATTTTCTGATTGAAATGGAATGGTGAGAGCTTTTCTTTCTGTTCTGCTGAACGTGTTACAACTACGCTGTAAAGTTGCATATTTCCCATTGTAGCAGCTCTAGATGCTTTTTGAATAAGGTCGCTCAGCAAATCTGTAGAAACATCTTCTTTGCTGTATTTTCTAATGGTTCTTCTGTCTGTAATACTTTTCATGATGTAAAATTTTTTACAAAGATAATCAATGCTTTTGTATTATTCAAATTTTAAGCGAACAAATATGGTGGTTTTTGTTTTGGAAAACTTTTTGGATTTATTGTTTTTGTTAATATAATGAATATCAAATAGATAGTAGTTTGAAATGGAAAACTTTGAAAATAATTTGATTTTTATTGTTGCAAAATTTGGCTGTTTAGTAAAAGTCTTGTAGCTTTGCACTTGTTTTCATTTTGTGACGTTTTTATTCGTCTGAAACATTTCTAAAAGCATAAATAATTACACCTTATATAAACATCAATACAAATCTCGACATGGAAAATAAACGGACTTACAGTTATGATGAAGCATTTCAGGCTTCGCTTGAGTATTTTGATGGTGACGAACTTGCAGCAAGAGTTTGGGTTAACAAATATGCAATGAAAGATTCGTTTGGAGATATTTATGAGAAGTCTCCGGTTGATATGCATTGGCGTCTTGCAAATGAAATAGCAAGAATTGAACAGAAGTATCCAAATCCTATTTCTGCACAAGAGCTATTTGATTTGATGGACCACTTCAAATACATCGTACCGGCAGGCAGTCCTATGACTGGAATTGGAAATAATCATCAGGTAGCTTCTTTATCTAACTGTTTTGTTATTGGTTTGGATGGTGCTGCTGATTCTTATGGCGCAATTATTAAAATTGATGAAGAACAGGTTCAGTTGATGAAGCGCAGAGGAGGTGTTGGTCATGACTTGTCGCATATTAGACCAAAGGGTACTCCAGTGAAAAATTCAGCGCTTACTTCTACAGGTTTAGTTCCTTTTATGGAAAGATATTCCAACTCAACACGTGAAGTGGCTCAAGACGGACGTCGCGGCGCTTTAATGCTCTCTGTTTCTATTAAGCATCCGGATTCTGAATCTTTTATTGATGCTAAGATGACTGAAGGCAAAGTTACAGGAGCTAATGTTTCTGTAAGATTGGATGATGAGTTTATGCGTGCTGCAACAGAAAATACTCTTTATACTCAGAGATACCCTATTGATAGTGAATCTCCTGCTATGACCAAAGAAATTGAAGCAGCTAAACTTTGGAAAAAAATAGTACACAATGCTTGGAAGTCAGCTGAGCCAGGAGTTCTTTTCTGGGACACTATAATTCGTGAGTCTGTGCCTGACTGTTATGCTGATTTGGGTTATAAGACAATTTCAACAAATCCTTGTGGCGAAATACCTCTTTGCCCTTATGATTCATGCCGCCTTTTGGCTATAAACCTTTATTCTTATGTGGAGAATCCTTTTACAAAGGACGCTACATTTAATTATGAAAAATTCCGCAAGCATGTGGGACTTGCCCAAAGAATAATGGATGATATTATAGATTTGGAATTGGAGAAGATTGAGCTGATTATGCAAAAAATCGATTCAGATCCGGAGAGTGAAGAAATAAAGAAGTCAGAAAGGCACCTTTGGGAAAAGATTTATGAGAAAAGTAGCCGTGGCCGCAGAACAGGAGTTGGTATAACAGCTGAGGGCGATATGATTGCGGCAATGGGACTTTGTTATGGCACACCAGAAGCTACTTACTTCTCAACAGAAGTCCATAAGACTATAGCAGTTGAAGCATATCGTTCTTCTGTTCAGATGGCAAAAGAAAGAGGCGCTTTCAATGTATATGATTCTGAGCGTGAGAAGAACAATCCTTTCATTAACAGAATAAAGAGTGTTGACGCTGGTCTTTATGAGGAAATGAAGCAATACGGAAGACGTAATATCGCATGTCTCACTATTGCGCCAACTGGTACTACAAGCCTTATGACTCAAACAACATCTGGTATTGAGCCAGTATTTATGCCTGTTTATAAGAGAAGAAGAAAAGTTAATCCAAATGATACAAATGTTCATGTAGATTTCAGAGATGAGACAGGAGATTGTTTTGAAGAGTACATTGTTTATCATCCTAAGTTCTTAACATGGATGAAAGTTAATGGCATTGATACTGACAAACGATATACGCAGACTGAAATTGATGAATTGGTTACTCGTTCTCCTTACTATAGAGCAACAGCCAATGATGTTGACTGGATGGAAAAGGTAAAGATGCAAGGTGCTATTCAGAAATGGGTTGATCACTCAATAAGCGTTACAATAAACCTTCCTAACGATGTTACTGAGGAACTTGTCAACAATCTGTATGTAGAGGCTTGGAAATGCGGATGTAAGGGATGTACTGTGTATAGAGATGGTTCAAGAGCAGGAGTTCTTTTATCGGCAAGCAATGATAAAAAGAAGAAAGAAGACGAATGCTATTGCAAACCGCCAACAGTTACAGAGACTCGTCCTAAGAGTCTGGAATGCGATGTTGTGAGATTCCAGAACAACAAGGAGAAGTGGGTCGCTTTTGTTGGACTGCTTGATGGTCATCCATACGATATATTTACCGGTGTTCTTGATGATGAGGATGGTATTGCGCTTCCAAAGACTGTAAACAAAGGTCATATCATAAAGAACATTGATGATGATGGCAACAAAATGTATGACTTCCAGTTTGAGAACCGCAGGGGCTACAAGACTACAATTGAAGGATTGTCTGAAAAGTTCAATAAGGAATACTGGAATTACGCTAAACTAATATCAGGAGTCTTACGTTACAGAATGCCTTTGACAAATGCTATTAAGCTTGTCAGCTCATTACAGCTTGAAAGTGAAAGTATTAATACATGGAAAAATGGTGTTGAACGTGCCCTCAAGAAATATGTGAGCGATGGTACAGAGGCTAAAGGTCAAAAGTGTCCTGTGTGTGGAAAGGAAACTTTAGTATATCAGGAAGGTTGCCTTATATGTAAGTCATGCGGAACTTCAAGATGTGGATAATCTGCATGAATGGACATGTTGATTACGAAATGAAGTTCATAATAAAATAAATATAATCATTGATGAATCAGTGCAATGCTTGTTTTTTGCTTGCACTGATTTTTAGTAATATTAATTATGAATAAGGTTTTAATAAATAATATAAGGATATACTCAGGACATGGGGTTTTGCCACAAGAGAAGTCTGTGGGTGCTTATTACTCAATTGATATTGAAATAGATACAGATTTTTCAGAAGCAATGAAAAATGATGACTTAAATGGTACAATAGACTATTCAGGGAGTTATAGAATAATAAAGGATGAAATGTGCGTTGATTCAAAGCTGATAGAGAATGTCGCGTACAGAATAATCCATCAAATTTTTACAACTTTTTCGAAAGCTGACAAAGTACGTTTCAAGATGATGAAGGAAAATCCTCCTATTGGGGCTGAATGTTCTGGTGCAGGAGTGGAAGTGTCTGTAACCAAGGGTGAATTTCTGAAATTATAAAATAATTATGCATTTAATTGATGTTTTTACTTGCATTGATGCTTCTTCTAATAAAAAACAAATCCTTTTATTAGGCTTTGTTTGATTAATTTTACTATTTTTGCACAATATATTTCTAATTTAAGTAAATCTATATTAACAACATGAGTTCATTACAAACAAACAAGATGACAAATTACCGTTGGGTGATTTGTACTATGTTGTTCTTTGCAACAACTGTTAATTATTTGGATCGCCAAGTGCTTTCGCTCACTTGGGATGAGTTTATTAAGCCCGAATTTCATTGGGATGAGTCGCATTATGGTCTTATTACATCGTTGTTCTCAATTATTTATGCAGTAGCAATGTTGTTTGCCGGTCGTTTCATTGACTGGATGGGTTCAAAGAAAGGTTATATTTGGGCTATTATAGTATGGAGTGTAGGCGCATGTATGCATGCAGGATGCGGAGTATTTACACAAAGTTGGATTGGTTTAGAAAACGCTGATGAACTTGTGCAGGCTACAGGCGATGTTGCTGTACTTATTGCAATGGCAAGGAACAGGTAGTCAAACATATGAGTATCCTTTAGAAAACTTGCAAACTTCATTTAATGTTTCGTCTTTAATTAAGCTCAATCGTAATGCTAAATAGGTGTGCCTATGAAATTACGGC
>JAFTTD010000336.1 GCA_017466965.1 Bacteroidaceae bacterium | reverse complement strand
CTCCTGTAAATTCAGTCCATTCCTTAATCTTCTTAGCCTTGAAAGTTAAAGTCCCGAGATGGTCTCCGTCAGAAATGCGAGCAGTGATGTTACCTTTGTAGTCTGCACTCTTCACATAGAATCGCAAGTCGTATTTCTCACCGCTCTTGAGTCCCATACCCCAATATCCAGTGTTGCAGAGAATCACTTTGCCACCCTCTTCTACAGAGGCAATTTTCAGCTCCATTGCATGTGGAGTGTTTTCATGAAGCGGTTTATCAAGTTTCACTACGTCAAATTTGACACTGCCACCAAATGGTTTCACTTCCCATCCAAGCATTTTCTTTTGCTCGATGTTCCATGGAATACTCCATTTTCTGTTGTTGCCGTGCTCATAGTTTGGACTGTCAACAGCTACAGCCCTTCCGTTTTCATAAGTCATGCTTGACGGGAGAACATGTTCTTCAAAACCTCGGTTTTGTACTAATTCGGCATAAAGTCCGCCATCTCCGGCATGGCTTATTTCTTCAAAGAAGATACCGTAAAGGTTTGGCGAAACAGTAGCCCCTCTCTTGTTCATATCTATTTTGATAGATTCTGTCTGCGCAAAACCTGTCAATGCGCAAGTCAGAAGAGAGGAAATAATAAAAGATTTCTTCATGGTTGTATGATGATTTTTTAAGTTTTAGTTAGCGCTTGGTGGTTTCGGAGTTCTGAATAATCGGAGTGCTCTGAATAATCTGAATAATCGGAGTATTCTGAGTATTCGGATTACTCTGATTATTCTGAAAATTCCGCTTTCTCTGAAAATTCAGATTATTCTGAATGCTCTGAAGAGGCAGTGAATCATTTACCATATTGGTCGGCTCAGCTCCATCAGTTCTTTATCGTGATGGCTGAGTGGGTAACACTTGTTGTCGAGAATCATAGTCACGCCGTTTTGTTCGGTATATGGTTCCCATTGTGGTATTCCCTTTATGTTAGGATTGCCTGTTTTAATGAATGAAAGCCAAATGTCGCTTATGACTTTCTCGAACTTGTATGCTGACGCAGATGCTCCGGTCATTTCACGCTGAAGGCTGACGTTGTGGAGCATGAAAGGAAGTTCCATGCCATGGGAAGCACCGAGGGCATTGTTTTCTGGTTTCCATGTGAATAAATAGAGATATGCTGGAGCGCCTCCTTGTTTGCTCTTTGCTATTGCTTGGTTAACTGCGCTTGCACGGAACCCTGTATCAACGTATGTCATTTCCTTTGACTCTGCCTTAGGATATGCCTTGCGGAATGCTTTGATGAACTGTTCACCCCGTTCTTCACCCATGCGCTGCTTCACTTGCGCAGTGGCTTCTTCCTCTGTCATATCCCGGCTTATGTCGAAAGTAAATTCGTTGAAGTCTGTACCGATGAGCATAGGTATGTCGCGGCTTACTTCTGATGCAGGGGCAAAAGGATGTTGAGGAAGTATGACACCATCGACTACAGGAGAGAAGCCTGCTCTGATGCCCTTTCTTGAAACGCGTCGGCTTGCCTCATTAAGCTCTTCGTATGTGAACTTTGAAAAATCGGCATTTCCGTCAGGCGTAAGACCTAATTCTTCAGCCAATGCAATGCCGAACTTGCGTGTGTTCTCCGGGTCTGCTTGGCGCAATGTGGAGCCGCTTTGCACGATAGCACGCTTGAAGAGTCCCTTAGCGCTTGGCATGGCAAGCAATGTTGAAACTTTGCCTCCTCCGCCAGATTGTCCTGCTATTGTGACCATGGCAGGGTCGCCGCCAAATTTGCTGATATTGTCGCGTACCCATTCCAATGCTTTTACAATATCTTGCAAACCAAGATTGACGGAGCGTGAATACTTGCCTCCTAATCCAGTTAGATCGGCAAAACCTAATATGTTGAGGCGGTGATTAAGGTTGACTACTACAATGTCGCCAGCTTCTGCCAATGCGCGTCCTTCGTAACAAGGAAGGTCATGGCCGGAACCACTGGCATAACCTCCGCCATGAATCCAGATGAATACAGGACGACGCTTGCTGTCATTGATGCTCGGAGTCCATACATTCAGCACCAAACATTCTTTTTCGTCCATAGGTTCAAGTACAAATTGGTTGCCGAATGCATAATCTGTCTGATTGTTAGGATTCCACCTTAGAGATTCGCCTTGTGGCGCCTGAGGGCCATATAGCTTGCACAAACGCAGTTTGGTGAACTTGTCGGGATATTCAGGTGGCATAAACCTGTCAGCTTTAGCATATTTTATACCTTTAAATGTAAATATGCTTCCGTCAAGATAGCCCTCTATAGGACCGTAAACAGTGTTTACTCTCGTGTGCTCGCCGGCTGTGATTTCTTGTGCGTTGACATTCAGCGCTGCCGCGATGAGCATAAATAGAAAAGACAAACGTTTTATCATAATATTCGCAAATTTAAGGTTATAGCGGATAGTTTTTGCAAATATGACATTTTTTCGCCAATCAGGGTAGCACAAAACGGACAAAAGGTTGATATTTTGTTGTCTGAAGCGTGTTTTTTTACATCCTGAAGAAAAAATGCCCCTCATAAGGCCGTAAAAAACTTTATGAGGGGCAAATAAAGAATTAATATTGATTATTCTGAATAGTCTGAGATTTCTGAATAGTCTGAGAATTCAGAGATTTCTGAACACTCTGATTATTCTGATTACTCCGATTATTCTGATTATTCTGAAAACTCTGATTACTCCGAAAACTTCGATTATTCCGATTGTCTGTGAGCAAATGCTCTTACATTATGCTTCTGTGCGATTGCTGCGCTTGCGCTCCAAATGGTCGAGGATGATTTTGCGTATGCGCATGCTCTTTGGTGTAACCTCTACATATTCGTCCTCCTTGATGTATTCGAGCGCTTCTTCAAGCGACAATACTACAGGCGGAATGATTCGAGCTTTGTCATCTGTTCCTGAAGCGCGTGTGTTTGTCAGCTGCTTAGCTTTTGTCACGTTGATAACGAGGTCGTTCTCATGGACGTGCTCACCTACAACCTGGCCGGCATAAACTTTGTCTTGTGGGAAAATGAAGAATTTTCCGCGGTCTTGCAAGTGGTCAATGGCGTATGCCACAGCTGTTCCGCTTTCCATGCATATCATAGAGCCGTTGGTTCTGCGAGTCATGTCGCCCTTGTATGGCTGATAGTTCTTGAAACGGTGTGCCATGATGGCCTCTCCCTGTGATGCTGTAAGAACATTGGTGCGGAGTCCGATGATGCCTCTTGAAGGAATTTCAAACTCAATGTTCGCACGCTCGCCTTGTGCTTCCATTGAGAGCATTTCGCCCTTGCGGCGAGTGACCATGTCTATCATCTTGCTTGAGAAGTCCTGAGG
>JAFTTD010000335.1 GCA_017466965.1 Bacteroidaceae bacterium | reverse complement strand
CTAAGGGCGAACTGACAGTAAAACAAGCATACTATGACGTACAGACTGGAAAAGTAACGATTGAAGAGGAAATTTAAGGGAATTAAGTTTTTAATTATGAATTAGGAATTAGGAGTTAAGAAGTTAAGGAGTTAAGGAGTTAGAGGAGTTAAGTAGTTAAATTATTAGGAGTTAAAAGAGGGAGTTAAAGAAGGGAGTTAAAAGGGGTCGAATGCATAGGGTGGCATTGCAAACTCAAGAACTTAAGAACTTAAAAACTCAAAAACTTAAACTTAGCCTTACAAACTAAAAATGCAGGTCACTTCAGTAAGTTTGAAGTGCCCTGCATTTTTTATTTCAACGCATCAATGTTCTGCTGGTTGAGCAACTGCTTGCCCTCAGATGTGTACATATATTTGATACGCTCAGCGTAAGCCTTCTCAATCTTTCCGCGAACCATCTTCATCGTACTGTTAATCATCTGGTTCTGTTCAGTGAACGGTTCTGCCAACACAGCGAAACAGCTTGGCAACCAACGTTCAGGGAACATGCCTTCAAACTCTCCGCCCTTCTTGAACTTGTTTAGCTCGCCATCAAGCACTTTGAGAGCCGCCTTGCGTCCGTCTTCAGTTGTGAGGTCAAGGCTCTGAGCCTTCAGTGTGCGTGTGAGCTGGTCACGGTTTGGCACAACAACAGCAGTAGTATAAGCCGACTGATTGTTGTAAAGCATTACCTGGTCAATGTATGGTGACTTCTCAACGAGCGCTTCCTCAATGCCCTCCGGACTGTACTTCTCTCCGTCACTGCTTATGAGCAAGCTCTTGAAACGTCCCTTCACATAGAGAAGACCTTCCTTGCTCATATAACCGAGGTCGCCAGTATAAAGCCATCCGTTGCGTACAGTCTCAGCTGTAGATTCAGGATTCTTCCAATATCCAGCCATCACATTCTCACCCTTAACAACTATTTCACCCATTTCGCCAACAGGAAGTTCCTTGCCCTCGCTGTCGCATATCTTGAGTTCGATAGGCTTCACAAGCTTACCGCTTGAACCGAAACGATAGAGTGTAGGTCCGTTACTTGAAATTACCGGAGTAGCCTCGCTGAGTCCGTATCCCTGATACATAGGCATGCCAATGCCAACATAGAACTTCTGAAGGTCCTTGTCAAGCAATGCACCGCCACCAATGAAGAAACGGAGTTCACCACCGAAGTTTTCACGCACCTTAGAGAATATAATCTTGTCGAAAAGACATACAAGCGGTTTGAGGAAAAGACGGAATCCCTTAAAATCAAGATTGCTCTCACCGAAATAAATCTGACGAACCTTCATACCCCAGTTGAACAAGCGTACTGTAGCAGGACCCTTAGCACGAATAGCACCCTCAATGTTCTTCTTGAAAGTCTTGGCAAGCGCTGGCACTGAAAGAATGAAGTGAGGACGTACCTCCTTAATGTTGAGCGGTATGTTCTTGAGAGTCTCAAGCGGAGTGCGTCCCACCTGTGTTGTAGCAGCCGTAGCACCAACTGACATCATGATGTAGAAACCTACAACATGAGCGAAACAGTGGTCAAGCGGAAGGATGATAAGTGTACGCCAATGCTCATTGATGTCAACAAGCGTGAGCGACTGCTCAACGTTAGCTGTATAGTTGCGATGAGTGAGCACCACACCCTTAGGGTCGGCAGTAGTACCGCTTGTATATGTAATAGTAGCATAGTCATCATTCTGAATAGAACGCGCCACTTTAAGGAAGTCCTCTTCAGAGTGAGTTGCAAGAAACTCATCACCCATCTTCAGCACCTCTGCAAGAGCAATTTCCTTGTCCTGATATTCCTTCTGTTCATCAAACACAATAACTTTCTCAACAAGAGTAAGTTTGTCCTTGATTGCACGAATCTTCTTAAGCTGAGTGCCGCTGACCATAACAAACTTCACGTCGCCATGAATCAAACGGAACAAAAGGTCGTTGCTCTCTTCAAGCTTAACGCTAAGAGGAACATTCACAGCGCCAGCGTAAAACATTGCAAGTTCACCGATTACCCACATGTTACGTCCTTCGCTAAGCAGAGCCATAGTGTCGCCCTTCTTCACGCCCAAAGCCTGAAGACCTGCGCCAAATCTGTAAACCTGTTCTTTAACCTGCTTATAAGTTGTAGGTTCAAACTTCTTTCCGGTCTTCTCCAACAAGAATGTGTTGTTAGGGTATTTGCTGACCGATGCTTCAAATAAATCTACAAGAGTCTTTTTCATTATTTTCTATAAATCATTGATTTTCGGCCACAAAGTTAGTTAAAAAGCATAAAAGTACAATGAAAATCACAAAATAATTGCACAAACAAATAAAGAATGTGTAAAAAACATGCTAAATTAAATGAACTATTAGATTATGCGCAATATAAAACTTCAATAATTTCACAATATAATAATTATAACTAACAAGGGAATAGTAGAATAATTCACATTATCCAGATGCACTTGCAAATGGAATGAAAAGTATATTGCAGTTTTTCTTTCCACTTCATTCTACTAAAACTTGCATTTCTGATGATTAGATGAAAAATCTTTATAAAATTCGTCTGCTAAATAATATATTTCTGTAACTTTGTCTTTGATGAAGATAGCAGTATGGGAGTGATTCTGATTAAGCACCTTAAATCTACGACTTTTACGGTTAATCATAATAAGAAGCAAGAATTTATTTATTAACTATGTCAAACTTACATGATAATAGAATTATTAATGATTGTCCACTGATAGAAGTATGCATAACGTTCTTTTCATGTAATGATATTCTTTGTCTGTCATATGACGTGGAAACATGAAAGCAAAAGTATAAAGGAGCATTTGAATCGAGACTATAGATATTAAAATACACAAAACTCAAACAATATGTTTTTTGAAAAATTTTGGAATTGCATTGTAGAATTCTGGAAACACAATTTTACTGGTATATTTAGTGCATGGGAAAAAACAACTGATAAAGATGTGACATCTCTTGATTGGTATCCTATAGAGTATTGGATGGTATTTTTCCTCATCTTTTCATTAATTATTGCTATTATATTGTGCAGAACTAAACTAATAGAGAAATTGTCAAGACATATCTTACCGCTGTCTGTGACAGTATGGTTTCTTGGTGTGTGCGTATATATTGTGGGATTTTACAACAGTGAAGTTAATGGTCTGTCAGTAGTTCTACGAGCTATTATATCTTCCTTTAAGATGTTTGTTGTTTCACATGATTTAGCTCGTATCCCTAAATTCTTACAGAACAACTCATCTTATATGACGGCATTTACTGTATTACACTTTGCTGCAGCATTCATCACCTTTATGTTTATCTTTAAGATGATTGGATATAAGATCAAATCTTCCTTGAAATTGATTTTCCACAATTGGTTTCATTCAAGAGGTAAGGTTGTGCATCTGTTTTGGGGAGTTAATGAAGCATCGTGCCTTCTTGCAGAAGACATCAGAAAGCAACATGCAACGGAAACGATCATATTTGTAGATATTGACGAAGATAATGAGGAAAACGCACAAAAGAAAGCAACACTGAGCTATATAACCAATACCATCACAATAAAAAACAGTGAGATTGTCCGTTTAGATGCCATTGATGCATTTGTAGATCATTGTTATAATGGTCCTGCTGCATTTAAGAGCAACGACAAGACAAGTATCTTTGACTATTTGCATTTGAAAACAATAGGAGCGATTGTGCAGAAATGCAGCAAAGCATATTTCTACTTTCTTTCAAATGATGAGGCAAAGAATATTGCAGGTGCATTGAATTTACAGAAAGACTGTATGCTCTGTTCAATGAATGATAATAAGCCTGTCATCTATATTCATGCTCGCCGAGATGCGAACAACGAAATTTTTGATCACTATTCACAATATGACGGAGAATCAGAACGAATGAAAATAAAAATTGTAGATTCCGCATACTTATCAGTGGCTACATTAAAACAAGATGAGAGAACTTTACCTGTAAATTGCGTCAAAATAGACCCGTCAACAGGCTTAGTTAATTCACCGTTTACAGCATTGATTGTTGGTTTTGGCGGAACAGGACAGGAGGCATTTAAGTTTTTGTATGAATACTCCGCATTTGTTGGCTCCGACATGAAGAAAAGCCCATTTAAATGTTATGCCGTTGACGAACGTATGAACAGAATTGCGGGACTTGTTCAGGAGAAAATGCCTGCTATAGGTGAAGAGGAACTTACGCTAACTCAAGCTACTGTTGATTCTGTAGAGTTTTGGAGCAAGGTTAAGGCCATAATAAAGGAGCTGAACTATGTGGTAATAGCTCTCAATAATGATACTACAGGGTTGTCCCTCGCCGTCAATCTATTCAAATACGCCCTGAGGAATCGTCCGACGAATCAACCTATGTTAAAGATTATGGTTAGATGCTATGACAATGGCAATGAAAGACGAATGACAGAGGTTGCAAACAACCTAAATAAATCAATAGAGGGCAATAACATTGAAATTCAACTATTCGGTCAAGAAAAGAAATTGTATTGCTGCGATACTATTCTGTCGGATGAAACCTTACGAGAAGCAATGGAGTTTAATAAGGTGTATGAAAAATCGGATCTGTCGGCAGAAGAACAATGGAAAAAGAATTTTGGCAAAGGAGAAATCCAGAGATTGATGACAAAGAAAAAGATGTCACGTTATCATGCCATACATGATGTTAATCGCCGTATAGCCCAAAACATATCAAATTCTCAGCATTGTCGAACAAAAATGATTCTTATGGGATTTGGCAAAAACGAGCAATCTGAACGGCTTCGGTTATACTATGGATATGTCAATTCGCGTGAGGATGGTAGCACAAAGTATAAATGCAGCAAAGAGGATGAACAATTACTCCTAAACTTAGCAATGGTGGAACACGAACGTTGGATAGCATCTCACAAACTTATGGGCTATACATATGATCCGGAGAACGATTATGTCCAGAAACATCATAAGTGCATCTGCCATTGGGAAAAATTAGATGAAATGACACAATCTTATGATTGCAATGTGGTTGATACTACCATTAAGATGGCGTATAGAAAAGTCAAAAAATAATCTTTGAAATATATCAAAAGATATGGTATTATTACGCAAAAAGTTTGAATTTCCATATATGCATGATAGAATTGTATAAGAAAATTGTTCTATAAAAGAAACTCTAAAAGCAAAGAACAATGAAAAGAAATTATGTTCCGCAACCATTGGATATAAGTGACATCCAGTTGCCAGAAGAATTGAACGCATTAATAGAGCAAATTTCAAAAAACGTCCATGAGGTTTGGGCACAAAATCGCATGGAGCAAGGTTGGACTTATGGTGAAGAACGTAGTGATGCATTGAAACAGCATCCATGCTTGATTCCTTATGAGGAACTTCCTGAAATAGAAAAGGACTACGATCGTGATACAGCTATCGGCAATTTGAAACTCATCCACAAGTTAGGCTTTATGATAGAGAAAGAGTAAAAACGAAAAAACAAATCTAATCACATTTTCGGTTGCAAGAAAATCCACAAAATAATAACTTCGGACGTATTCCTTTACACTTATGAATCAGCATTTTCGTAAGGATTGGGAATGACAATATGAATGAAATTTTATTGTCAAGATAATCTGGGAATATATATATTGGAGATAGGGTACATACTCTATCTCTTTTTTTTTGCTAATAGTGATAGATTTCATTATAAAACTCTATCATTATTAGAAAAACAACAAATGTGGAAAATCATGAATGTAGAATCTGTAAAATTTGAGATTAGAGATAGCGAAGTAAGCATACAAGGCTATCCAGAATTAGAAGGTCGCAAAGGAACTCTTTCAGGTGACGGAATAGCGTTTTTCTTTGGGAATGGTTGGCGAAACTACGAATTGTATGTAGCAAATACTATCACCGGTAAAATCCGCAAACTGTCAACCACAGAGGGGGAGCTGTTAGTGGAAAACGAAGATATTGACTATGATGCTATAGCCAAAAAGTGCAAAAATGGTTATGGCAATGCTCAGGCTAAAGCTATACGCTATGCCGGCATAAACAGATGGAACGATTTTAAGGATGGACTATGCGCCATTTCGTGGATGTTGTATCCTGACGGTCAATATTTTGCAGACAGTGATGGCTTTGGGATGGAAGACAATGATGAGGAAGAGGTTTATGCTATCATAGACACAAACCTTAATATAGTCGAACCTTTCCGCCCGATAAATGATATTGCAGCATACCTGAAAGAGCTTAGAAACAATAAACGTGAAACATTAACGAATAAACAAAATGTAACTATGAAGACAAGAATTTTTAATCTTATTATTATCGACGAGAGTGGTTCTATGTATTGCATCAAGAAAGAGGCCATCAACAGTGTAAACGAAACTATCCAGACTATTCGTTCTGCTCAGAAGAAGCACGAAGATCAGGAACATTATGTAAGCCTTGTAACATTCAATGACGAAGTAAAAAACATTTATGAATGTGTATCAGTAAATGAGGTCAAGGAGCTTAACGACAAGACTTATATTCCTGACTGTTGCACTGCGTTGTATGACGCCATGGGCACTTCATTGAATGCACTTCGCAAAAAGGTTGCTGAAGATGACAAAGTTTTGGTGACAGTTGTTACCGACGGCTACGAAAATGCTTCCAAAGAGTATAATGGCAAAGCTATAAAGGCTCTTGTAGATGAACTAAAGGCTAAGGGATGGATATTTGCCTACATTGGTGCTAACCAGGATGTGGAAGCTGTAGCTGCAACCATTTCCATTACCAACATCATGAACTTTGAAACAACATCTGACGGAACTAAGGAAATGACTGATCGTGTGAATAAAAGCCGTGAACGTCTTTATTGTTGTATGTCAAAGAATGATTTCGATGCAGACAAGGCCAATGTGGATTTCTTTGATTAAGACGCAAAGCAATACAAAGTTGAGCATTCACAAAACATAGAATCTATTTGGCTATTATTTCAGGTCTATTTAAGAGCAAGAGATGGAACGGCTGAAGATATTGATTAATAGAACATATTACATATAATAATAATGAAAAGACTGACTAAAATTTTTCATATTCTGCTCGGTGTAACGACATTGATACTCGCTACAATTATAGCTATTGGTCGCCTTGCATGGCATACAATCCGCAAATGGTGGAAAAACCGTTCAAAGCGTTCACGTATAGTTCTTGTCTCTATTTTGATTCTTATACCTGTAGGCTTTGTGTCGCTAAACGCTTATGCCTACTATGACTATAAGTATGGCAGGGACTGTTGGTATTATAAAGAACTTTCCGAAGATGTCGATGCTCATTATTT
>JAFTTD010000334.1 GCA_017466965.1 Bacteroidaceae bacterium | reverse complement strand
GGGCGATATGGACTTCAAGACTACAGGTACAAAGAATGGACTTACTGCAACTCAGATGGACATCAAGTGTGACGGACTTTCATACGAGATACTTGAAAAAGCCCTCATGCAGGCAAAGGCTGGACGCGAGCACATTATGGGTGAGATGATGAAGACAATCTCTGAACCACGTGCAGAACTCAAGCCACATGTACCACGTATTGAACAAATCATCATACCAAAATAATTCATTGTAGCAGTAATAGGTCCTGGCGGAAAAATCATCCAGCAGTTGCAGGAAGATACACAGACAACAATTACAATTGATGAGATAGACGGAGTTGGCAAGGTAATGATTTCTGCGCCAAACCGTGAAGCAATCAACGCTGCAATGGCTAAGATTAAAGCAATAGTAGCAATTCCTGAGATAGGAGAGGTGTATCATGGCACAGTACGTAGCGTAATGCCATACGGATGCTTTGTTGAGTTCCTTCCAGGAAAGGACGGACTTCTTCATATCTCTGAAATAGATTGGAAGCGTCTTGAAACTGTTGAAGAGGCTGGCATAAAGGAAGGCGATAAGATTGACGTCAAACTTATGGAAATAGATCCTAAGACAGGAAAGTTCAAGCTTTCACGCCGAGTACTCATCGAAAAGCCGGCTGATTATGTTGAACGTCAACCACGCCAGCGTGGAGAGCGTCGTCAGCGTCCGGAAAGAGGTGAAAAACCTGCAAACAGACGCGAGCATCGTGATGAAAATTCTGTAAGCGAAAATGCTAATACAGAATTCAAGAGCGCGCTTGATGATATGATTCAGTAATAAGAACTCAACAGAGTTCCATGAACATAAATAAGGAGCTATGTCATAATTGGCATGGCTCCTTATTTTTTATTATCTCCCTTAAAATTACGTTATTTATGTAGCTTGCTTTTTATAAATCTGAAGATAAAAATGAAACTTATAGGGAATAAAACGCCTGCTGTGATATAAAGAATTGTTAATAAGGTATTGCCTTCTGAAGGAGCAATATGACTGGATAATTTAAAGTCGAATCCGAACAAGTTCAGAACCAATGTCAATATTTTAAATCCTAAAAAATGCATAGCCATAATATAAAATGAATCTCTTCCGCAGTATGCAAGAATTTTTCCGATGCAATTATGCTCTATTTTTTTTGCGAAGAAACAAATAATATACAATGATGCAATTGAACCTGCTGTCAGTGTGATAACGTCTGCAAATTTATTTGAATTAAGTTTTACTACTCCGTATAAGCTTGCAATGTGATATACAAATATGCATGAAATCAGCAATATCCATTTGTTGTCGTATTTTATCTTTATTCTTTGATTTAATATATAACCACAATAAATAAGCCACATTGCAGTAAAAACATTGTTAAATCGTGGAATTGTGAGATTAAATAGTTTTGTAGCAAAACAGGAAGCAATGCATAATAAAAGAAGCACAATACATCTTGCGTATTCATATTTGCTTTTATGAACAAATGTCTTTAATGCGTAGCTTGTTAATGAAAACATAATTAGAGCAAGCAGTAAAACATATACAAACCACATTGCTCCAAGTATCGTTTCCCCACCCATAAAACAACACGCCATCAACAACTTTTTTATAAAAGTCAATGGTTCATAATACTGCAAGTATGTTCCTCCGTAAGAAGTAGTGGTGTCATAAAAACCAATATCAAGAATTACATTGTGCAGTAGAACAGCTGGTATGTAGAAATATAGCAATAGGAGATAAAGACTTTTCATTTTTCCTTTTATAAAGTCTGCTGGTTTGCAAAGACGCTCTTCTTTTATGAAAAAACCGCTAAGAATAAAGAATACAGGTACATACCATAAGCCATACACTAAGCTTTCTATAGGCAACATCTTGTAGTCATTTAGCCCGTGTTCTGTATGTGATAAAACAACAGCGATAATGGCGACGCCTTTAGCTATATTAACCCATTCTATTTGTTTAACTTTACTCATTGTTAGTTCTTGTTTGTTTATAATGTCCATACCATAAGATTCACTTTGCTGAATGGAATGTAAAGAGTAATCTTAACAGATATAGCGAAGATACGAATAAAAATATAAATACTCAGTTTAGAAGTATCTCTTTTTTTCATAACATTGTAACAAATCACTTTTTAGTATGTCAAAATCTATAAAAGTTATTGACTTATATATAAATCTCACTGAATTACACATAAAAGTCACAGATTTATATATAAATGTCATTGATGTATAAAAAGATTTCTTAGCAGTAAGGCCTTTTTAAGAACAGGCAGCAATGACTCTTGTCTTAATGTCTAATGGAATGTAATGGGGGTTAAGTTTCGTAAACCTAAATCTGTTGAGAGTTAACGGGGAGAGGAGCAAATGGTTAAGGATGTAAAAAGGTAAGGATACCAAGGATTTTCACCTCTACAGTACATTCGTTCACATGAGCGCAGAAGTGCACTCTTTTGTGCTGATAAATCAAGGGGTATGTCAAAATTCAACTGAATCATAAGACATGCTACAGAATGTACGCGATGACTTTAACTTTATTTCGTTGAATTTTGACACACCCCTTCATCAATCTGGAATTAGGTGAAAATCTAAAGATTCAATATCCTTATAATTATAAAAATACTCCTTGTTACTTGTCGCAGAAGTTTTTTATGTTTGCAAGAACTTTTTCGCTCAGACGGTCGAATGCTTGGCGAGTTCTTCCTGTAGAGACATTTGCACATTTAACATTCTTGTTGTTGAGAAGTTGTGCATTGCCTAATGCGCCTAATGTGTCACAATAGAGGAGGTTGTCTTCCTGCAACCATTCTTCCAGCGGCTTTTCGTCCCATGCGGGAGAAAGGCCCGTGTTGAAAAGGATTTTGTGATTGCCAAACCGCTTGAATTCAGCTTCGTGGAGTAGAACAGTGTTCTTGTTAAGGCAACAGAATACCACTTCGCTCCATTCCATGAGTTCCGTTAGAGGTCTGAATGTGTATCCTTTTGCTTTTGCCTCCTCCTTTTCGGAGCGTGCGAAATATGAAATTTCAGCCCCGAAGAATTTCATTGCATCTGCAATCATTCCTCCGGATTTTCCTAATCCTACAATTCCTACTTTGAGTCCGGTTATTTCGCGTGGCATGCCTTCCCAAGGTTCCTGTCCGAAGCCGTGAAGACAACGTACAAGTTCGCTTACAACGTATTCAACAACTCCTTCATCGCCATAGTCGCGTATGCCAGTGACGCATATACCGTGCTCGTTGGCGTATTTGATATCTACATTGGCACTTTCGGGTGAATATAGCGAACAGCACATGCCAATGTATCTCACGTTGTGGCAACGTGATAGTATTTCGCCTGTGATGGTTGAAGTGTAGCTTAGCAACACGGCATCAGCATTTCCTATTCGTTCTGCTATAACATCGTCAGACTCTGGTATGTCAGAATACATGATGACCTCATCTGCGTATGAACTTAACATCTGTTCTGCAGATGGAATGAGGCTGATTGGCTCTATGGCTACAAGTTTTCTGAATTTATCCATTTTTTTTGAATGTTTTGTGTCAGAAGTCTTGTTTGCATACAATACCGCATTTGCAATCTTTCAGCACCTGAATGCATTTGTTGATGTCATTTGGACGGATAACGACATTGGCATTCTCTCCTTGTGCAAATGCATACATGTATTCAATGAAAATGTTCTGTTCTACAAGATGATCGAGTACGGATGCCAATGAGCCAGCAACATCAGGGCAGCTGATGCAGACTACGTCAGTTAGCATTACTGCGAAATCGGCTCCACGCAATGCTTCTACAGCTTTGTCAACATCTGACACAATTAGTCGGAGTATTCC
>JAFTTD010000333.1 GCA_017466965.1 Bacteroidaceae bacterium | reverse complement strand
CGGCAAATTCAATTTCAACAGCGCGTCTCATGTCTTCCTGCCCGTATTTCAGCGCCATAGTCAGAAGTTCCGGCAAAGGGAACACACCTTGCTGAAGAACTCCGCAGAAAGTAATTAGTTTGCGTCCTCCGTCGTATATTCCGTCTCTGATGACCATGTCGTATGGGTCGTATGTAGAGGCTATGTAATTAAGAGATCCGTCTTTTTCAGCTTCTCTGACAGGCAACTTTAAGAGGTTGAATCCGTCGTCAACACTGAATTCTTCAGTTGTGTTCTTGAGGTCAATGGCGTAGAATTGAGTCTGGGTTTCGCGTAATGCAATTTCCATTTCGCTCGTTTGCAGCACTTTGTCGGGATGAGCAGGGCAAACACGCAGGTTCATTCCTCCGTCAACAATGTATTTGCCAAGTCCTAAAGCCAAATTTACAGTTCCCTCTTCAGCTTTCTCTTCACCTATAGGATAATAGTTCACAGAACGGGCCACACCTGAAATGTTAGGATAGAATCTGTCGCCATATTGGTTTCCCACTACTTCTTGCAGAATAACAGCCATTTTTTCCTGGTCTATTACATTGCGGGTGGCTGTCATGTAGGCCTTGCTGTCACGATAGAAAACTGAGGCGTAAACACTCTTGATAGCGTCGGACAACATTCTTAGACGTGCATACTTGTCGTCTATGTACGGAATCATATATGTTGAGTATATGCCGGCGAAAGGCTGATAGTGCGAGTCTTCAAGAAGAGATGAAGAACGGATTGCTATAGGGTCGCGTACAACGTCGAGGAAAGTCATCAAGTCATCTGCCAGCTTTTCAGGCAAATGGGCGTGAAGGAAATAATGCAGGATTGTAGCATCAGGCAAGTCGCTAAGAGCAATTTGGTATAGTTCGTTTGAATTCATGAACTCATCAAAAATGTCGGTACACAATACCACAGTCTTAGGAATCATGACTTTTGCATTGTCAAAAGAATTCATGTCACGATGTCGCAGAATGATGTGGTCAAGGAATGCCAGTCCGCGCCCTTTTCCTCCGAGAGAACCTTCACCGATACGTGCAAAATTGCTGTATTGGTCAAAACGGTCACGGTTGAAAACGGCAACAACACCTTGGTTCTTCATTTTGCGATAGCTTACGATGGCATCGAAAATAATCTGGCGATGTGCGTCAACATCCTGCAGCGAGCGCCATGTAATATGTTTCAGGAAGTTTGATATAGGGAAGAGAGCGCGTGAACATAACCAGCGTGATACATTGTTGCGAGTGATGTGGTAGAGCAGTGACTCCTTTGGCAGCGTAAAGATGTTGTCCTGCAAGTCTTTGAGGTTCTTTAGTCGGGCAACCTCTTTCATCGTTACCGGATCGCGGAAGATGAAGTCGCCGAAACCGAAGCGCTTAAGAATCAGTTTTCTAAGGTCCACATCCATCTTTTTGGAGTTCTTGTCAATGAAGTCGGCGCCACACTCCCACGCCAGCGTAGCCTTGTCAGACTCAGTTGATTCCATGATGAGAGGGACGAATTCATCTTCAGCTCGTATGGCTGACAGCAGTTTGTAGCCGGCAAGTTCGTCTGTTATCCCTTCGTTAGGAAAGCGACAGTCACTGATTATTCCTAACGTGTTCTCCTTGTATCGTTTGTAAAGGCTCCATGCTTCTTCATAATTTCGTGCAAGAACAATCTTCGGGCGTCCTCTCATTCGCAGAGTTTCAAGCTGAGTGTTCAATGCTTCTGTTGCAAACTCCAAACTCTGTTGAAGTACGAATTTATACAAGCTTGGCAGAATGGAAGAATAAAATCTGATGGAGTCTTCAACAAGCATAATCATCTGCACACCAGCAACTTTAACATCGTGCTCAAGATTCATCTTGTCTTCTATGAGCTTGATAATAGAGAGAAGCAAGTCGGTGTTTCCAAGCCAGCAGAACACGTATTCAAATATTGAAAGGTCTTCGTTTTCCATGCGCTTTGTGATACCATGACTGAATGGAGTAAGCACAACGATAGGCACGGCTGGATAATCCATCTTTATGTCTCTCGCAATGTCAAACACGTCGTTGTTGTCTGTTCCAGGCATACAAATAACAAGGTCAAACCTTGTTTTCCCTAATTCTAATTCGGCTTCATCTTTAGATGCAACCTGGAAGAATCGGGGAGGATAGCGCAATCCTAATTTGCCGTATTCGTAAAAAATCTTTTCATCTACACGCCCGTCGTCTTCAAGCATGAATGCATCGTAAGGATTAGCGACAAGAAGTACATTGAAGATGCGTCGCTTCATAAGATCCACAAATGAAGTGTCTCGAAGTATTAGTTGTTCCTTGTTTTTTTCTTCAGCCATTTTGTCTGATTTTGTTTTATGCCACATTTTTTTTATGTATGCATGTTATTATTTAACAAAGTTAGTAAAAACATAGATGCATGCAATAAAAAAATATAATAAATGGATTTTATTCCGTTTTATTCGTTATAAGAAGAAAATGAGAATGCTGCTGGATACAAAAAAAGAGTCATGTGCATGACTCTTTTTTGTTGTTGTATTTTTTTTAGGTGTTTAGAGGCTTTGCAGATATTGCATCCCTTGACACCTTAAAAAATATTAAACGATTCCTTGCGCCATAATAGCTTTGGCAACTTTCATGAAGCCTGCAACGTTAGCTCCTTTGACGTAGTTTACATAGCCGTCTTCTTCTGTACCATACTTCACGCAGTTCTGATGAATATCTTCCATGATCATGTGGAGACGGTTGTCAACTTCTTCTGAAGTCCAAGAAAGACGTTCTGAGTTCTGGCTCATTTCAAGACCTGATACAGATACACCTCCTGCGTTTGCAGCCTTTCCTGGAGCATAGAGAATCTTAGCTTCCTGGAATACGCGGATTGCTCCTGGAGTAGAAGGCATGTTTGCTCCCTCGTTTACAGCTATTACGCCATTTGCAACGAGTGCCTTTGCAGCTTCTTCGTTAAGTTCGTTCTGTGTTGCAGATGGAAGAGCAATGTCTGCTTTTTCGTTCCATGGTTTAGCCCCAGCAACATATTTGCATCCGTATTTTTCTGCATATTCGCGAATACGTCCACGATACAGGTTCTTGAGTTCCATAATGTAATCAAGTTTTTCACGGTCAATTCCGTCCGGATCATAAATGTAGCCGTCTGAGTCTGACATTGTGAGAACTTTACCACCGAGCTGAAGAACTTTTTCTGCTGTATATTGAGCCACGTTTCCTGAACCGGAAATAAGAACAGACTTTCCTTTGAGGTCCATGCCTTTTGTCTTCAGCATCTCCATGAGGAAATATACGTTACCGTATCCTGTTGCTTCAGGACGGATGAGGGAACCGCCAAATTCGCGTCCTTTACCTGTGAATGTTCCTGTGAATTCGTGTGTGAGCTTCTTATACATGCCGAACATATAGCCCACTTCGCGTCCGCCTACACCAATGTCACCTGCTGGAACATCTGTGTCAGCTCCGATGTGGCGTGAAAGCTCAAGCATGAATGCCTGGCAGAAACGCATAACTTCTGCATTGCTCTTTCCGCGTGGAGAGAAATCAGAACCTCCCTTGCCACCACCCATAGGAAGTGTTGTCAAAGAGTTCTTGAATGTCTGTTCAAATGCAAGGAACTTTAAGATTCCAAGATTTACAGAACTATGGAAACGGATTCCTCCTTTATATGGTCCAATTGCGTTGTTGTGCTGTACGCGGTATCCCATGTTTGTCTGAACTTGACCTTTGTCGTCAGTCCATGTTACACGGAACTGATACACTCTGTCTGGAATGCAGAGACGTTCAATAAGGTTTGCCTTGTCAAACTCTGGGTGTTTGTTGTATTCTTCTTCTATAGTAGAGAGAACTTCTTCTACAGCCTGATGATATTCAGGCTCATTTGGGAATCTGCGCTTGAGATCTTCCAATACTTTTTTTGCGTCCATTGAATGAAAACTTTTGTGTTACTTTATTAATTATTCTTTTTACCTTTAATCTAACATCAAAAAATGCTATTTCATGTTTTGCGGTGGCAAAGTTACGATTTTGTCATTATACAACAAAAAAATGCGACAAAAAAATATAAAAATTATTATTTTTCTTTCTATTTGATAGTTTTGTTGGCGTGTTGTCCTCTTTTTTTTGCTTTTAAGGGCTTGTTGCTTACATAAAGATAGCACGATTCGTTGTTTTATTAAATAAATGACAAATTAGAATAATACAAACAGTAATTTTTGTTTTTTTTATTGAGTTTTGATTTTGTATTATCATCAAACCTTTTGTTTTTGTCGTTTGGTGTTTCTTTTGAGTGGAAAAAACATAAATCTTTTTTTTCATGTCATATAAAAGTGTAAATTTGCATGAAAGTTTATGTATCAAATTTATAATATAAAATATAGTACAAATGGATTTAATTAGCAGTATTGTTGAGCGCGCTAAAGCAAACAAACAGCGCATAGTGCTTCCTGAAGCAACAGAGGAGCGCACACTGACTGCCGCCGACCGTGCATTGGCTGACGGAATAGCAGAAATTGTTCTTATCGGTAATCCCACAGAAATAAAGGCTTTGGCTGCAAAGTTGGGACTTGGAAACATTGATAAGGCTATAATTATAGATCCTGAAAATCATGACAAGAAAGAAGAGTATGCTCAGCTTCTCTGTGAACTTCGCAAGAAGAAAGGAATGACTATTGAGGAAGCTCGCCAGAAAGTGCTTGACCCGCTTTATCTTGGATGTCTGATTATTAAGGCAGGCGATGCAGACGGTCAGCTTGCTGGTGCTCAGAACACAACTGGCAATGTGTTGCGTCCAGCGCTTCAGATTATAAAGACAACTCCAGGCATATCTGTAGTGAGCGGTGCTATGCTCCTGATTACTCAGACACCGCAGTATGGTGAAAATGGTGTGCTGGTTGTTGGTGATGTTGCTGTAACTCCTGTTCCTGATGCATCTCAGCTTGGTCAGATAGCCGTTTGTACTGCTGCTACAGCTAAGGCTGTTGCCGGATTTGAGGACCCTCGCGTAGCAATGTTGTCATTCTCTACAAAGGGAAGTGCTAAGCATGAAGCTGTTGACAAGGTTGTTGAGGCTTTGAAGGTTGCAAAAGAACTTGCGCCAGAACTGAAGATTGATGGTGAACTTCAGGCTGATGCGGCTCTCGTGCCAAGTGTGGGAGAAAGCAAAGCTCCAGGCAGCGCCATTGCTGGTCATGCCAATGTACTTGTGTTCCCAAGCCTTGAGGTAGGAAACATCGGCTATAAATTAGTTCAGCGTCTTGGCAATGCTGATGCTATCGGACCAGTTCTTCAGGGAATTGCACGTCCTGTTAATGACCTTAGCCGTGGATGTTCTATCGACGATATTTACAAGATGATTGCCATTACAGCTTGTCAGGCAATGGGCTAAATGTAGTTTGTTGATTTTGTGATTTTCAAATTCAATTAAAGATTTAATTATATTATGAAAATACTTGTTTTGAACTGTGGAAGTTCATCAATTAAATATGCGCTCTATAATATGGATAATCAGAGCGTGCTTACATCGGGAGGAATAGAGAAAATAGGACTTCCTGATTCGTTTATAAAAATAAAGCTTGCAGATGGTCGCAAGGTGCAGATTGACGAACCTATTCCAGAGCACACTAAAGGTGTGAAGTTTATTCTTCAGGTGCTTACAGAAGGAGAATATGCAGTGCTTGGCAGCCTTAATGAACTTGATGCTGTAGGTCATCGTACAGTGCATGGCGGTGAAAAATTCAATAAGAGCGTGCTTCTTACAGATGAGGTGATGAAGGAATTTGCGGCTTGCAACGACCTTGCTCCTCTTCACAATCCAGCAAACATAAAAGGTATTGACGCTGTTAAGGAACTTCTTCCTGAGATTCCGCAGGTAGGTGTTTTGATACTGCATTCCATCAGACTATGCCTGACTATGCGTATATGTACGCTCTTCCTTATGAACTTTATACAAAATACGGCATCCGTCGTTATGGTTTCCATGGAACAAGCCATCGCTATGTGTCAGAGCGCGTATGCGAATTTCTCGGAGTTAATCCTGAAGAGACAAAAATCATTACTTGCCATATAGGAAACGGTGCGTCAATCGCAGCAGTCAAGAATGGCAAATGTGTAGATACTTCTATGGGACTTACTCCGCTTGAAGGTCTTATGATGGGTACTCGTTCCGGTGATATTGAT
>JAFTTD010000332.1 GCA_017466965.1 Bacteroidaceae bacterium | reverse complement strand
TTGGTCTTTTTGAGAAGGGTTATTTTTTATGGGGTAAAGTTTTTAGGGTCCTTAGGGTCTTTAAAGTCTTTAGGGTCTTTAGAGACATTAGAGGCTTTAGGGGCTTTTATTAAACTATTATTTATTCGTGCTTGCTTGTCATGATTTCAAGTACACAACAATCTGTTTCGTTCATTGCGTCCTTTCCGATTTTCGTAAGATTGTGTATGCTCTTGTCCACATCGTCATCTATGATGCCTTCTACGCTTGTCACGCACTTCTGCTGCATGGCGAGCATTGCTGACAGAACTGCAGTGGAGACTCCACTGGCAAGTTTGAGTGCGCAGCTCGGTTTGGCTCCGTCACAAATCATGCCTGTAAGGTTGGCTATCATATTCTTGACAGCAGCGGATATTTGCTGAAAACTGCCTCCCATAAGATATGTTATTCCGCAGCTGCTTCCTGTGGAGGCTACAACGCATCCGCATAGCGCCGAGAGTCTGCCAAGGCTCTGCTTGATGTATATAGCCGTAAGATGGCTTAACATAAGGGCACGCAGCAGTTCTTCTTCCGTATTATGGTTCTCTTCTGCAAACGTAACTACCGGCAAGGTGGCGCAAATGCCTTGGTTGCCGCTTCCTGAATTGCTCATCACAGGTATCTTGGCACCAGCCATGCGGGCATCGCAAGCACAAGCAGTAGCAGAAATAATATGGGAGAAAATGCTATCGCCCATTATGCCTCTGCCTAACGGACGGGTGAGCGTCTTGCCGAGTTCGTGGCCATAGCTTCCTTTGAGCGCCTCCTGAGAAGCATTCTGATTGAGTCTGCGGGCTTCATTGATAAACTCTATCTCTTCAAGCGGCGCTGTTGTGGCGAAATCATATACTTTTGCAAGAGTCAGCCAGCCTGCTTCTTCGGGAGTTTCCTCTGCTTTTCCTGTTTCTTTGGAAAGAAGGATATTTCCATTTCGCCGAATATGAACAAAATTAGTATGTCCTCCACTGATTATAGCTACAGCCTCATCAGAACCAGCCGAAACTACTACTTCAATATAGAGTTTCTCCTTTATTCCGCGCTTTAGGGTTATTTCTGTTCGTTCTTCTGCTATGAAAGCCTTACCCTTCTCTACTGCATCGGGAGTGACATCCTTAAGTACTTCAAGAGCATACTCCGACTTGCCAACGATTGCCCCAAGCGCTATGGCTATTGGCAAGCCAATCATTCCCGTGCCTGGTATGCCCACACCCATTGCATTCTTCAAAATGTTAGCACTCAGGAATACTTTCACCTTTTCAGGAACACTTCCAAGAGTCTCTACAGCCTTTGCTACGCATAGGGCTACAGCTATCGGCTCCGTACATCCTACAGCCGGAACCACCTCGCTCTTAACAAGAGCAATGATTTTTTCTCTCTCTTCCTTATTCATAAAAAAACAGACCAATGAAAAATAGTGAAAATCAGAAATTATATTTCCGACTTCCACTATTCCATATACTTATTTCTTATATTTCTTAAGTCCTGTATTGAGGAACTCCAAATAATGGTCAACATTCTTGTCAAAAGAATAGCTTCCTGTCAACGGATTTCCCACATTATCAAGAATCACATAGAACGGTTGAGCTGAGGCACCGAACTTGGTACGTTGCAGATAGCTCCACTTGTCGCCTACTGTACGAAGTTTGCGAAGTTCGCCGTTTTCACTTACGACAACTGTTTCTGCAAGCGGTTCACGCTCATCTACATAAAGCTGTATAAGAACATAGTCCTCATTCATTATCTCTGCCACCTTAGGGTCGCACCATACCGCACTCTCCATCTCACGACAATTTACACATCCGTGTCCTGTGAAGTCAATAAGAACCGGCTTGCCTTGCTTGAGAGCATATTCCATGCCTTCTTCATAGTCCTTGAACTGCGCTCTCACTTCTTTTTCTTCAAAGAGATTGAAGTCCTGAGTGTACATTGGCGGCGCAAATGCGCTGACAGCCTTGAGCGGAGCTCCCCAAAGTCCCGGTATCATATACACAGCGAAAGAGAGTGAAGCCATGGCAAGGAAGAAACGTCCAACACCAATGTGACCATCATCGTCATCATCGTGAGGGAACTTTATCTTTCCAAGGAGATAGAATCCGAGCAATGCGAAGAGTACAATCCATATAGCAAGGAATGTTTCACGGTCGAGAATTCTCCATCCGTATGCAAGGTCGGCAACAGACAGGAACTTAAGAGCACATGCAAGTTCGATGAAACAGAGAACAACCTTCACATTGTTCATCCAGCCTCCTGACTTAGGCATTGTCTTGAGCCAGCTTGGGAACATGGCAAAGAGCGTGAAAGGAAGCGCAAGAGCTATTGCGAAACCAAGCATGCCGATTGTAGGCGCAAGAATGTCTCCTGAAGTAGAAACCTCTACAAGGAGGAATCCGATGATAGGTCCTGTGCAAGAGAAACTT
>JAFTTD010000331.1 GCA_017466965.1 Bacteroidaceae bacterium | reverse complement strand
GCTTGCTCAGACTTGTTCATCTTTTCCAAGCCAAGAGATGATGCAGCAACGAGTGTCTTCTGTGCATCGTCATCAATTACTTGAACGTAAATCTGCTTATTGCTTCTGAATACGCTCATACGTGGGCGCTCAGCAGTACCAGAAATCTTATTGCGTACTCTATATTTAATCTTGATACGTCTTTCAATCTTTGTAATCATACTCTTGTCAATTTAATTATTTAGCATTTGCAGACTTACCAGACTTTCTTCTAACAACTTCGCCCTGGAAACGAATACCCTTACCCTTATATGGCTCAGGCTTACGGAATGAGCGAATCTTAGCACAAACGAGTCCAAGCAATTGCTTGTCTGCAGACTCGAGCATGATAAGAGGATCCTGATTTCTCTCAGACTTAGTTTCGACTTTAATTTCCTTTGGAAGTTCGAAAAGAATAGCATGAGAATATCCAAGTGCGAATTCAAGAAGATTGCCTTGATTTGAAACACGATAGCCAACACCAACAATCTGGAGTGTCTTCTTATAACCTTCTGAAACACCAACTACCATGTTGTTAACAAGTGAGCGATACAATCCGTGGAATGCATGGCGCTGCTTTGTATTATCCTGCATCAGTTCTTCATTCTCCTCCATTGTCAACTTTCCGTCCTCGATAGTAACCTTAATTGCAGGGTTTACATATTGGCTGAGTTCGCCCTTAGGACCTTTTACAGTTACAATGTCATCCTTATGAGTAATAGTAACTCCAGCAGGAATAATAATAGGTAATTTACCAATTCTAGACATTATATATCATCCTTAATTAATAAACATAACAAAGAACTTCACCACCCACCTTGAGTTCTGAAGCTTCCTTGTCTGTCATAACACCTTTGGATGTAGATACAACTGCGATACCTAATCCATTTATAACACGTGGCATGTCCTTGTATCCAGTGTACTTACGAAGACCTGGACGAGAAACACGCTTCAAGCACTGAATAGCGCTTACTTTTGTTTGAGGGTCATACTTGAGCGCTATTTTAATAGAGCCCTGAGGTCCCTCCTCAATGAACTTGTAGTTCAAGATGTAACCTTTGTCAAAAAGAATCTTTGTGATTTCTTTCTTCAGGTTAGAGGCTGGTACTTCAACAACCTTGTGCTTAGCCATGATTGCGTTTCGCAGTCTCGTGAGATAATCAGCTATTGGATCTGTCATAATTGAATTAAATTAATCGGGACATGTTTGGGTTACCCCGACAATATTTAAATTAAAATTAAAACTATCTTTACTTAGCTTTACCAGCGAAGGAGCTTAGTTCACCACTGTTTTCCATCGCCGTTTGTTAGAAGCAAAGTATCTTCAGGTTACCCCCGAACTGGTAACCATCGGATTTTTGTTTACTAAACAACTGGTACCGCAATTACCAGCTAGCTTTCTTTACACCTGGGATCAGGCCTGCAGACGCCATCTCGCGGAACTGAATACGTGAGAGACCAAATTGGCGCATAAAACCTCTTGGTCGTCCTGTAATCTTGCAGCGATTGTGAAGACGAATAGGGTTTGCATTTGCAGGAATAGCCTGAAGCGCACGAGCTGCCTCATAAGCTTCCATTGGATACTATGCAGTAGCAACAACCTTCTTCAAAGCAGCACGCTTAGCGGCATACTTTGCTACGAGCTTTGCACGCTTTACTTCGCGTGCTTTCATTGATTCCTTTGCCATTTTATCTTACTTTTTAGCGTCTTTAAATGGGAGACCGAAAGCCTTGAGGAGTGCATAACCCTCTTCGTCAGTCTGTGCAGAAGTCACGAAAGTAATATTCATACCTGTGATCTTATCAATCTGGTCAATGTTTATCTCAGGGAAGATAATCTGCTCTGTGATACCAAGTGTGTAGTTTCCACGGCCATCGAATTTGGATTCTATTCCCTTGAAGTCGCGGATACGAGGAAGAGACACACGAATCAGTTTCTCTAAGAACTCATACATACGCTCACGACGAAGGGTAACCATAACACCGATTGGCATCTGTTTACGAAGACGGAAATTTGAGATATCCTTCTTTGACTTTGTTGCAACAGGCTTCTGACCAGTAATCTGGGCTATTTCGTTCATTGCAACTTCTATGACCTTCTTGTCTGCAGTTGCCATACCAAGACCCTGGTTTACCACAATCTTCTTCAATACAGGAATCTGCATTGGCGAAGAGTAGTTGAACTGCTTCATAAGTGCTGGAGCTATCTGCTCAGCATACACGTTCTTAAGTTGTGCAGTAGTACTCATTACAATACCTCCCCTGATTTTTTAGCGTAACGAACTAATTTACCATTCTCACCCATCTTGCGACCGATACGAGTAGGCTTGCCTGTCTTTGGGTCAACAATATTAAGGTTTGAGATATGGATTGGAGCCTCCTGCTCTATAATACCTCCCTGTGGGTGCGCTGCACTTGGCTTAGTGCTCTTCTTTACCATGTTTACACCCTCGACAATGGCACGCTTTTTCTCAACGAGAACCTTGGTAACCTTACCAGTCTTACCCTTTTCATCGCCAGCGTTCACGTAAACCATGTCGCCTTTCTTAATATGTAATTTACTCATTGCTGTATTTACTTTTAAGGATTAAAGTACTTCAGTAGCCAAAGAAACTACCTTCATGTTTGCAGCACGGAGTTCGCGAGCTACTGGGCCAAAGATACGGCTACCTCTCATTTCGCCAGCATTGTTCAGAAGAACGCATGCATTATCATCGAAACGGATGTATGAACCGTCAGCGCGACGTATTTCTTTTTTAGTACGAACAATCAGAGCCTTTGATACAGAACCCTTCTTTACTTCACTTGTAGGAATAGCGCTCTTTACTGCTACAACGATACCGTCTCCTACGCTAGCATAACGACGTCTTGTTCCGCCCAAAACACGGATACAAAGCACCTCGCGAGCTCCGCTGTTATCAGCGACCTGTAATCTTGATTCTACTTGTATCATATTTACTTAGCTCTTTCAACGATTTGTACTAATCTCCATCTCTTTGTTTTACTCAAAGGACGAGTTTCCATGATAAGAACGGTGTCACCGATATGAGCATCATTTTGTTCGTCATGAGCATGGTATTTCTTTGTCTTTTGAACAAACTTACCATATATAGGGTGCTTCTCTTTGAACTTTGCTGCTACGACAATTGTTTTATCCATCTTGTCGCTAGTAACAACACCCTGTCTTTGTTTTCTTAAATTTCTAGCTTCCATTCTCAATACTTTATTTATTACGCTGAGTAAGTTCGCCTTTCATACGTGCAATGTCATGACGCAACTTCTTAATCTGAGAATTGTCTGCAAGTGGAGAAACACTATGATTGAATTTCATGTTATTCAAGTTAGCCACTTCCACTTCGATGCGCTCAGCGAGTTCTTCTGTAGTAAGTTCTCTAATTTCTGAAATTTTCATAATTAAGCGTTTTTATCGTAATCACGACGTACAATAAACTTCGTTGTAGTAGGAAGTTTCTGAGCACCGAGTCGGAGAGCCTCCTTAGCGATGTCATAAGAAACACCTTCAATCTCGAAAAGAATGCGGCCTGGTTTTGCAGGGAACACATACTGGTATGGATCACCCTTACCCTTACCCATTCGGACGTCAGCTGGTTTCTTTGTGATTGGCTTATCAGGGAATATACGAATCCAAACTTGACCCTGACGCTGCATATAACGTGTGATAGCAACACGGGCAGCCTCTATTTGTCGAGCAGAAATCCATTTAGTCTCAAGAGCCTTTATACCAAAACTGCCAAAGGCAAGCTCTGTTCCTCTATGAGAAACCCCTTTCCAACGACCGCGACCTTTTTGCGGTCTTCTATATTTTTGTCTTTTTGGCTGTAACATAGTTAAAATCTTCTATAAGTTGTATCAGAGGAGTTCAACACTGAACATCATCATACAACGAGATTAATTAATTGCGGTTATTAGACTTTCTGTTTCTGAAACGACGTCCACCACCGTTGTTGCCACCTCGTCCAGTCTCTTTCTGCTGAGAGAAGTTTGGAGTGAGGTCTTGCTTGCCAAATTTCTCTCCACGGCAAATCCAAACCTTGATACCAAGGAGACCTACCTTTGTAAGAGCTTCTGCAAGACAATAATCGATATCAGCACGGAGAGTGTGCAGAGGAGTACGTCCTTCTTTGTACATCTCTGAACGGCTCATTTCTGCGCCATTGAGACGACCTGAAATCTGAATCTTTATTCCTTCCGCACCAGAGCGCATCGTATTAGCGATAGCTGTTTTGATAGCTCGACGATAGGCAATCTTGCCTTCAATCTGGCGTGCGATATTGTTTGCAACAATCACAGCATCAAGTTCTGGACGCTTAATCTCATAGATGTTAATCTGAACATCCTTATCTGTTACCTTCTTCAGCTCCTTTTTAAGAGCCTCAACCTGCTCACCGCCTTTACCGATGATGAAACCAGGACGAGCTGTACAAATCGTAATAGTAACGAGTTTAAGTGTACGTTCAATAACAATCTTAGAAACGCTTGCCTTCGCAAGACGCGCATTAAGGTACTTGCGGATTTTGCTGTCCTCAAGGAGGTTATCACCAAAATCATTTCCGCCGAACCAGTTAGAATCCCAACCTCTTACAATACCGAGGCGGTTGCTTATTGGATTACATTTTTGTCCCATAATTACTTTTCTTCATTAGTTTTAGCGTCCACGAATATTGTGATGTGGTTTGAACGCTTGCGAATTCTATAACCACGTCCCTGAGGTGCTGGTCTCATACGCTTGAGAGTAGCGCCTTCGTCAACAAAAATCTTTGAGATATAGAGTTCTCCGTTTTCAGCCTTGCGATCATTCTTCTGTTCCCAATTTGCAATAGCAGAACGAAGCACCTTTTCGATGTCCTTTGCTGCACTCTTGCTATTAAACTTGAGTGTTGCAAGAGCTTTGCTCACCTCCATTCCGCGAACAAGATCTGCCACATAACGCATCTTGCGTGGTGAGGAAGGAACATCGCGAATGCTGGCGAAGTAGACAGTCTTTTTGGCCTCTTTAATCTTCTCGGCCATTAATCTTTTTCTTGCTCCCATTATATAATAGTCTTTTTTACTTGGTTGAAGCCTGTTCTATAATTACTTTTTCTTATTACCTGCGTGACCGCGGAAAGTACGAGTAAGAGCAAACTCACCGAGCTTGTGTCCTACCATATTTTCAGTAATATAAACAGGGATAAATTTATTACCATTATGCACTGCAATAGTATGTCCCACAAAATCAGGAGATATCATTGAAGCGCGCGCCCATGACTTGATAACGCTCTTCTTTCCGCTCTCGTTCATAGCGAGAACTTTCTTTTCGAGCTTCACATTTATGTATGGACCTTTTTTTAATGAACGACTCATATTCAGTTAACTTTATTACTTGTTACGTCTTTCAATAATGTACTTATTTGACTGCTTCTTTGGCGCGCGAGTCTTGAGACCCTTAGCATAGAGTCCGTTGCGTGAACGTGGGTGTCCACCAGTGTGACGTCCTTCACCACCACCCATTGGATGATCGATTGGGTTCATTACCACACCTCTGTTATGTGGACGGCGACCAAGCCAACGGCTACGTCCTGCCTTACCAGAAGATTCCAGTGCATGGTCGGAGTTGCTTACACTACCAATTGTTGCACGGCATACTGAAAGTACTTTACGAATTTCACCAGAAGGGAGCTTTATCACACAATAGCGACCCTCGCGTGAAGTCAACTGAGCAAAATTACCTGCTGAACGAACCATCTTTGCACCCTGACCTGGACGCAGCTCGATATTGTGAATGACAGTACCGACTGGAATGTTCTCAAGTGGAAGAGTGTTACCAAGATCTGGAGTCGCCTCTGGACCTGACATAATGGTTGCGCCAACCTGCAATCCGTTAGGAGCAACGATGTAACGTTTTTCTCCATCAGCATAGAAAACGAGAGCGATGCGCGCTGAGCGGTTTGGATCGTACTCAATAGTTTTCACAACTGCTGGAATTCCGTCTTTTTCTCTCTTGAAATCGACAATACGAATCAAACGCTTATGACCGCCACCTCTGTAGCGAACAGATATGCGACCTGAGTTATCACGGCCGCCTGTGCTGCGCTTACCGAAAACAAGAGTTTTCTCTGGTACCGATGTAGTAACATCATCAAAAGTACCAATAGCTTTGTGTCTCTGACCAGGAGTTACTGGTCTAAATTTACGAATACCCATTTTAAGAATTAAATGTTACTATAGAAATCAATAGTTTCGCCTTCCTTAAGAGTTACAATAGCCTTCTTGAAAGCCTTTGTTCTACCCTTTATAACACCAGCCTTTGTATAGCGGCTCTTACACTTGCCAGCGTAATTCATAGTGTTAACCGAAACCACATTAACGTTATACTTAGCTTCTATTTCTTTTTTAATCTCAATCTTATTGGCCTGAGGAAGCACGATGAAGCCGAACTTATTGTTCTGCTTCTCTGAAATTGCGGTCATCTTCTCTGTAACCAATGGTTTTACGATAAATGCCATAATTGTACCTCCTTACTTGTTAAAAGTTTCGTCAACCAACTTAAGCGCATTTTCAGTCACAACAAGCACATTAGCATTCATTACCTTATAAGTATTGAGTGCACTAGCCGTCATAACTTCAACACGCTGAATATTACGGACTGACAAATTTACGTTCTTTTCTACACTTGGCAAAACGATAAGAGTCTTCTTACCCTCAACTTTAAGATTTTTTAACAAAGCAACGCCTTCTTTTGTCTTTGGAGCCTCAAAATCAAAGTCTTCAACGACAACGATAGCATTCTGCTGAGCCTTGTATGAGAGTGCGCTCTTACGAGCAAGATTCTTAACTTTCTTATTCAATTTGAACCAATAGTCACGAGGGCGTGGACCAAATACGCGGCCACCACCACGAAGCAGTGGAGACTTGATATCACCACGACGAGCACCGCCGCCACCCTTCTGACGAATCAGTTTACGAGTAGAGCCTGTGATTTCGCTTCTTTCCTTTGACTTGTGAGTTCCCTGACGCTGAGCAGCGAGGTACTGATTCACTGCGAGGTAGATACAATGGTCATTAGGTTCAATTCCAAAGATTGCATCGTTCAGAACCACCTTTTTACCAGTGTCCTCGCCTTTGATATTTAATACAGAAACTTCCATTGCTTACTTCTTGATTATAACGATTGAACCCTTGCAGCCTGGAACACTACCCTTCAGAAGAAGAAGATTGTGCTCTGGAACCACTTTAATTACCTGAAGGTTGTGTGTTGTCACCTGCTCGTTGCCCATCTGACCTGCCATTGGCACGTTCTTGAACACACGAGAAGGAGTTGCACATGCGCCGATAGAACCTGGCTTGCGCAGACGGTCATCTTGACCGTGAGTAGCCTGACCTACACCGCCGAAACCATGACGCTTAACAACGCCCTGGAATCCCTTACCTTTAGATGTACCTGTCACATCAACGTAAGAAGCATCGTTGAAAAGTTCCACAGTGATTACATCACCGAGATTGTGTTCCTCGTCATAAGTGAACTCGGCCAAGTGTCTCTTAGGTGTTGTACCTGCTTTCTTGAAGTGACCCATCATCTGCTTAGTCGTGTGCTTTTCCTTCTTGTCCTGGAAACCCACCTGCACTGCAGCATAGCCATCTTTCTCGACAGTTTTTACTTGAGTTACAACACAAGGACCTACTTCGATAACAGTGCATGGCACATTCTTGCCATCAGCACTGAAAACGGATGTCATTCCGATTTTTCTTCCAATTAATCCTGGCATTTCAATATAACTTTTAATTGTTCTCTAATCTAATATCAAACCTTAATCTCAACCTCAACGCCGCTTGGCAATTCAAGCTTCATGAGCGCATCTACTGTCTTTGTTGTTGAGCTGTAGATGTCAATCAGTCTCTTATAAGTGCAGAGTTCAAACTGCTCGCGAGACTTCTTGTTCACGAATGTAGAACGGTTAACTGTAAAAATACGCTTGTGAGTTGGGAGTGGAATTGGGCCACTAACAATAGCGTCTGTTGCTTTCACAGCCTTCACGATCTTCTCTGCTGACTTGTCAACGAGATTGTGGTCGTAAGACTTAAGCTTGATACGAATTTTTTGCTGACTCATTTTTTTATTAAATTATAATTATTGATACAAATTTGAGGGTATGCAGACAAAGAGTCGTTTGCTTGCCTGCACCCTCAAACTTTATTATTTTATACAAGATCTACACGTCCATTGCACTCCTGAAGCACAACCTTTGCAATTGTACTTGAAACTGGTGCATGATGATCGTATTGCATAGAAGATGTTGCGCGACCAGAGGTGATTGTACGGAGCGCTGTAACATAGCCGAACATTTCGCCGAGCGGAACCATTGCTTTAACGATACGTGCGCCAGAACGAGCATTGTCCATGCCTTCTACCTGGCCACGGCGCTTGTTCAAGTCACCAATTACATCACCCATGTTTTCTTCAGGAGTCACCACTTCAAGTTTCATGATAGGCTCCATCAGCACTGGCTTAGCCTGAGCACAAGCATTCTTGTATGCCTGACGAGCTGCGATTTCGAATGAAAGCTGGTCGGAGTCAACTGGGTGGAAGCTACCATCAACGAGCGTAACCTTCAAGCTGTCCATTGGGTATCCGCCAAGAACACCATTCTTCATTGACTCAGCGAAGCCTTTCTGCACTGCAGGGATAAATTCCTTAGGAACGTTACCACCCTTCACTTCATCAACGAACTGGAGGCCTGTACCTTCAAAGTCTTCATCCACTGGACCTACATTCACGATGATGTCTGCGAACTTACCCCGACCACCAGACTGCTTCTTATAAACCTCACGGAGATTTACAGTCTTAGAGATAGCCTCCTTGTAGTTAACCT
>JAFTTD010000330.1 GCA_017466965.1 Bacteroidaceae bacterium | reverse complement strand
CAGAATATGAATTAAAAGGTGAACTATCAGACAAATATCCAGTTGAAAGCTGGAAATCCTTAAGCAGCAAAGCAGACAAAGCGGAGATTGCAAATGCTTTTTGGAAAGGCCAACTTACATACGTAGAAATAAAATCCGCATCAGACGTAACAGAAGTTACAACCAAGGCATGGCATGAATCAGACAAGCTCATGTTAACCAGAACATATAAGCCTAAAAATCAATAACAAACACATATAAAACTAATTACCAAAATAAATCTACCATGAAATTCTTTAATATACTTTCATTGCTTTTAGCCATTGTACCAAATGCAGGCAATGCTGCTACCCCATCAACACCCAGCCACCCCGATTCTGTTTACATTTTCACTTATGCGACTCCAAACAGTCCGAAAGAAGGAATTAAAATAGCTTATAGTTCAGATAAAACGAACTGGATAGAGATTGGAAACCATTCATTTGTAAAGAGTGATTTCGGTACTTGGGGAGGACAAAAGAACATGTATTCACCATCGGTTGTAAGGAAAGACAATCACTGGTATGCTGTATGGAGCCTTAACGACAGAAACAACCAATTTGCCACAACCCACACACCTGATTTCGTGTCATGGAAACCACAGGACTATCCATATATGCAGATCAAGGAGAATGTCCTTGAACCAAACTTAAATATTGTTGACAATAAATTCGTAGTTACCTACCGAACATCTGAAGGTAATTTCTATTTGACAGAAAGCGAAGATTTCAAGCAATGGAGCAAGCCTGAAATTATAGATTCCAATGTAAATAAGTCAAGACGCTCTACCATGCTTATCAATGGACTGAACACGGAAGGCGAAATCCATAAAGTGGAATGGGCACTTGTTGACAAACTAATCAATACCGTACATGCAATAGCATACAGGAACCAACTGAATGACGAGCGAATGTCTGACGACACAAGAAGATTCAGAAACCTTAAGCAGGTAAATGCAACTCTAAATATAGATTTGTCGAAGAGCAAAAACATAAGCTCTGACCTTATCGGAATCTTCTTTGAAGACATTAACTATGCCGCTGACGGAGGAATATATGCAGAGTTGATTCAAAACAGGGATTTTGAATACTCAAGAGACGACAATGGAAGATGGAACAACAAAACTGCATGGAGTATTACAGGAGAAGGAACAACATGGAGCATAGCTTCAGAGAATCCGATTCACGAAAACAACAAACATTACTCCGTATTAAAAACAACTGCACCAGGAGCACAGCTGTCAAATGGCGGATTTGATGGTATAGCCCTCAAACAAGGAGAAAAATACAACTTGTCAGTGTTCCTGCGTTCATTAGACTCAAAAACAAACAAAATAAAAATAAAACTTATTGAAGGTTCTAAAATTATTTCACAAACAACCCTCAATGTGCCAAAAAACTGGAAACAGCAAAAGGCTACATTAACAGCACAATTTTCAGCTACCAATGCTCAACTCGTTTTTGAACCTATAGCAGAAGGTACTATCGCTATTGATTTTGCCAGTCTCTTTCCACAAAAAACATTCAAGAACAGACCTAACGGGCTTCGTGCTGATTTAGCTCAGACACTTGCAGATTTACATCCTCGTTTTGTAAGATTTCCAGGAGGATGTGCAACTCACGGCAATGGCATAGACAACATTTACCGTTGGAAAAATACGATAGGCCCTCTTCATACTCGCAAAGGAGACTTTAACATTTGGGGATATCACCAGTCAATGGGTCTTGGTTTTTACGAGTATTTCCAATTCTGTGAAGACATTGGAGCAGAACCTCTTCCTGTATTAGCCGCAGGCGTTCCATGCCAAAACAGTTCGCGTGGCGGTGATGGACAGCAAGGCGGAATACCAATGGATCAGATGGACGAATATCTTCAAGAACTGCTTGACCTTATAGAATGGGCTAACGGAGACGCAAAAAAATCTTCATTAGCAAAGATGCGTGCAGATGCCGGACATCCAAAGCCATTCAATCTTAAGTATTTAGGTATAGGAAATGAAGACCTTATAAGCGATGTCTTCACAGAAAGATATACCTACCTTTGCAAAGAAATAAGCAAGCGTCATCCTGAAATAACAGTCATTGGTACAGTAGGACCATTCTTTGAAGGTTCAGACTACGAATGGGGATGGAAAATCGCTAAAGAAGAAAACATTAAAATTGTAGATGAGCATTATTATAACAACCCAGGCTGGTACATCAACAACCAACAATTTTATGATAAATACGAGCGAAATTCCACAAAAGTATATCTTGGAGAATATGCATCAAGAGGCAATAATCTTGAAAACGCTTTAGCTGAAGCCATACATATCACTAATCTTGAGAGAAATGCAGACGTAGTTGTAATGTCTTCATACGCTCCATTGCTTGCAAAAGAAGGTCACACTCAATGGAACCCAGACCTCATTTATTT
>JAFTTD010000329.1 GCA_017466965.1 Bacteroidaceae bacterium | reverse complement strand
TCTATCATTCGCCATTTTAGGCAATGTGGCATCTTTTGCACAAACCGCAAAAGATGCACCTTCAAAGTACTCTGTAATAACTAATTCCATTCTTGACAACTGGTTCGTGCAAGTTGGCCCTGACATGTCACTTCAGAATCCTTATGGCAAGAATTTCAGTGAAGTATTTCCCAACGGCAAGACATTCGGACTGAATGTGGCATTCGGACGCTGGTTCACTCCAGGCTTAGGACTTCGTGCCAGAGTGAACTGGGAAAACGGCATAGGACTGCTTGAGAACCATCATGCAACATGGATTGCGCCATTCGAACACAAAGGCAAGAATCTCGACAAAGGCGGATACATGTCTTTCGTTGGCGATGTGCAACTGAATCTTCACAACATTTTCATAGGTTATGACGAAGAGCGCATCTGGAATTTCAATGTCTATCCGCGCGCTGGAATAGTTTATAATTTTGGTGTGAAGAAAGGTTCACCACTTATCGGAGCCGGCATAGGCAACACGTTCCGCATCAACGAACGCTACTCCATTTACTTGGATGCGGCATACCAGATGGTTTCCAGCGGTTTTACAGGTGTTGAAGCAGACACAGGCACAGGCTCTAACAGCAACGGTTATTTTGACATCAGTGTCGGAATACAGATAAACCTCGGCAAGAGCTCATTCCGGAAACCTTAGACAAAACGAACAATTAACACATACAATTCTAAAAGGATATTCAAACATGAAAAAGATATTGTTAGCGCTTATAGCATCACTGATGTTCGGCAATGCCGCATACGCACAAAACACAACTGACATTGATTCCAAGTACTCTGTATATACAGGTTCTTTCTGGAGCAACTGGTATGTTCAGGCAGGACTTGACATGACACTTCAGAACCCTTACGGAAAGAATTTCAGCGAAGTGTTCCCCAAAGGAAAAACGTTTGGTATAAATATTGCCGCAGGAAAATGGTTTACTCCCGAAACCAGCGTCCGCATCGGACTGAACTGGCAAAACGGCATCGGACTTTTGGAAAACGGTCATCTTGAATGGGTCGGTCCTGTAGGAATGAGCCACACAAACATTGACAAAGGAGGCTTCGCTACCATTTACGGTGAAGTACTATTCAATCTGCACAACATCTTTCTTGGCTATGATGCAGACCGCATTTGGAACGTTTCAGTATTTCCACGTGCCGGAATCTCACGCAATTTCGCCTGCAATACAGCCTCTCCACTTGTGGGAGTAGGTGTTGAAACCACATACAGTGTGAAGGAAGGCCTGAAGATATACGGCGAAGCAGCATACCAGGTTACCACAAGCGAATTCATGGGCGGAGTGTCAGGCACAGGAATGACAGTAAGCACAGGCTGCAACGGCTTTTTCGACATAGCCATAGGAGTACGTTTCGACCTTGGCAAGAGTAAGGGCAAGTTCGTGAAGTTATAATTTGGATTCATAATTTATGATTTATAACCAAAAAAACTGCGACGATACACACTCGTTGCAGTTTTTTCGTTATATTTGAGGAAAATTCCAAAACTTCTGACAATATGGAAAAGAGAGCGGAATACATAAAAAGCATTGAAATTAGTGCGCTATGGAAAGGCGGACGACATATTGAATGGCATCTTCGTCCCGATGTAAACATCCTGAGCGGTATCAACGGAGTGGGCAAAAGCACCATAATAAACCATTCAGTCAAGACACTCGACCTCATTGAAAGCGGGGAACTGCGCCCTGGCGAAGTAATGCAGGGAGTCAACATCAAGCTATATCCTGAAGATGCCACAAGCATCAAGTTCGATGTAATCAGGAGCTTCGACCGCCCCCTTCTGCATGGCGATTTGCTTGAGAAACTTGCAGACTCACGCGTCAGGACCGAACTCGACTGGCAAATATACAAGCTCCAGACCCGCTATCTGGACTACCAGGTGAACATCGGGACCCAAATGATAGAACTTCGTACACGCGGCAACCCTGAAGACCAGATGAAAGCCGCAGAAGTATCTAAACCGAAAATAAAGTTCCAGAACATCATTGACGAGCTCTTCAAAGACACATCCAAGACCATAGACCGCAAAAGCAACGAAATTCTCTTCACACAGAACGGCGAAACGCTCACCCCTTATCAGCTCTCGTCGGGCGAGAAACAGATACTGGTAATAATGCTGACTGTGCTTGTGGAGAACGGCGAGCACTGCGCTCTTATCATGGACGAGCCGGAAATAAGCCTGCATATAGAGTGGCAGCAAAGGCTTATCTCACTGATAAGAGAACTGAACCCTAATGTTCAAATAATACTTTCCACCCACAGCCCCGCAGTAATCATGGACGGATGGCTCGACATAGTCACAGAAGTGGAAGACGTGACAATGAGCAATTAGAGCAAAAAAGGAACCGCTTATGGCAAAAAGACTCACACAAAATCTAACGTCAAGCTACATGAG
This sequence comes from Bacteroidaceae bacterium, assembly GCA_017466965.1. The sequence goes on along the minus strand of JAFTTD010000329.1, from coordinate 5,225 downwards.
CGCCGCAAACAAGCTGCGCCCAGGCAAGATAAAATACCGAATCATAGCATACGTTGAAAGCTATGAGGACATATCGTTCTGGCGTAGCATTTTGTCTGAATACGAAACTGAAGAACTCTCTTTTGAAGTGATGTTGCCATCGCGAACCCGCCTCATGCGAGGAAAGAAAACGGCAATGATGAACCAGCTTGGCACAAACTTAGGCACAAGCATGATAGCCTGTGTTGACGCCGACTATGATTTTCTTATGCAAGGCGCCACCGAGCTCTCAAAGCAAATGCTCGGCAACCCCTACGTGTTCCACACATACGCCTACGCCATTGAGAACATGCACTGCTATGCCCCCGGACTTCACGACGCCTGTGTGGCGGCAACACTTAACGACCACAAAATTTTTGATTTCGAGGCATATCTCAAAGCCTATTCCGTCATCATCTACGACCTCTTCGTATGGTCTGTTTGGCTTTACCGCCGTCAGCTCTACAAGGACATGCCCCTGACATCATTCAACAACAGCATATCGGTGAACAACCTGAACATCTTCGGTCCCGACAAGGCACTCAATGAGCTCAGAAGCAGTGTAAACCGCAAAATGGCATGGCTGCAAAAAAAATACCCTGAAGCGAAAGGCAAGATTGCGCCCCTCAAGTCAGAACTTGAGTCGCTCGGCATACGCCCCGACAACACATACATGTATATACAGGGCCACCACCTTTTAGACAATGTTGCGATGCCGGCGCTCGACCCCGTATGCACCATTCTTCGACGCGAGCGTGAAAAAGAAATCAAACGTCTGGCAGAGCACGAACGGCACATGGAAAACGAGCTTGCAAGCTACCTGCACAGCCAGTGCCCTGTAGAACAGACCATAAAGCGAAGTACCGCTTTCAAAGATTCCGAACAGTACCGACAGCTTCAGGCCGACCTTGAAGCTTTCCTTGAAAGGATTAAGAAACAACGCGAAAAGAACAACAATACGTCTTCCGCTGAACATTCTCCACAGTAACATTGTTATAAGTCCATAATTGCCCGCGGGATTCATTACACTATAAACCTAAACCCTACAATTATGGCTATATCAATCATTGCAAAAATCATCATCGCAGCATTGCCATACGCAAACAACGCGCTTGAACCCATAATATCCGAAGCGACAATTTCCTATCATTATGGCAAACACTATCAGGCATACGTTGACAATATCAACCAGCAGATAGAAAACACAGAATGGGCGGAAATGAGCCTTGAAGAATTAGTAAAGAAACTACCGCAAGGCTCAATGTTCAACAATGCCGGACAAGCGCTCAACCACCAGTACTATTTCACCCAGTTCAAACCTGCATCAGAACCCGAGCAGCTTCCATCTGAATCAATGATGAAGAAAATAGAAGAGTCATTCGGCACATTCGATGCCCTAAAAAAAGCCATAAGCCACCAAGCCTCAACACTTTTCGGAAGCGGATGGGTATGGCTCGAAGCCGACGATGAAGGCACACTATACATAAACCAATACAACAATGCCGACAACCCCCTTCGTTACGGGAGACATCCCATCATTGGAATAGACGTATGGGAGCACGCCTACTACCTTGACTGGCAGAACCGTCGCACGGCACACGTTGACTCACTGTGGAAGATAATAGACTGGCAAGCAGTAGAGTCAAGAATGCCTTGACCATACCCATTATTATTACTAATCGGTCATTAGATAAAGCCAATGTCATTCATTGCCATCTAATGACCGATTTCTGATTAATGAAAAAGAGTCAAACTTCATTCCATGATGAAAAAAATGACTACCTTTGCGCCAAATTACGCATCAAATGGAAAAAGAGAAGAAAGACTCAATGCTCGGTCACGTCTGCATGGCACTCGCCTGTGCCATTTGGGGACTGATGGCGCCCATAGGCAAAGATGCCATGAGCAATGGCATTGGCGGATTCGAAATGGTCACTTTCCGAGTCGTCGGAGGCGCATTATGCTTTTGGATAGCCTCACTTTTCGTCAAGAAAGAGAAAGTCCGCCGTAAGGACCTCCTGCTGTTCTTTTTCGCCGGAATGCTGGGAATAGTGTTCAACCAGTGCTGCTACACCATAGGACTGAGCATCACATCACCCGTAAATGCAAGCATCATGACCACCATCATGCCGATCATCACGATGGTGCTTGCCGCCATATTCCTGCGCGAACCAATCACAAGCAAGAAGATAGCCGGAATAATCCTCGGAGCAACAGGCGCATTCATACTCATCACAGGGAGCCGCAACGGAACAGCCGCCAACGAAGGCAAGCTCAGCGGCGACCTCCTCTGTCTGCTCGCCCAGTTCTGTTTCGCCGTTTATCTCACCATCTTCAAGCACCTCATTGCACGATACACCGTCATCACCTGCATGAAATGGATGATAACATTCGCGGCAATAGTCATAACCCCGCTATCTTTCAGCAGAATGTCAGCCCTCGCATGGAGTGACATATCAGCCACCACATGGGCAGAAACAGCCTTCGTGGTCATAGGAGGCACATTCATGGCATACATCCTGATGATGCGCGGACAGAAAACCCTCCGCCCCACAGTCGTCAGCATGTATAACTACGTGCAGCCCATAGTGGCATGCATCGTCAGCGTAGCTACCGGACTCGGACTCTTCGGCTGGGGACAAGGATTCGCCATAGCCCTCGTTTTCTCAGGAGTATATCTCGTGACACAAAGCAAAAGCAGAAAAGACTTGAAAAAAGAAAAGCGAACACAAAGCTTCACCAAATTAAGAATATAGAAACATAACCAAAGAAGCTCCCCCTATCTGCTTATTTTACGGTTATAAGGTTGTAAGGTTATGAGGTTATAAGGTAGGCTGTTGGAGGTTATAAGGTCATGAGGTTATAAGGTTTTAAGGTAGGCTGTTGGAGGTTATAAGGTCATGAGGTTGTGAGGTTTTAAGGTAGGCTATGCCACCCTATAGTACTGTCTGAACTCCTGAACTACTGAACTTCTGAACTCCTAATTCATAATTAAAAATTAACTTCTTAACTACTTAACTTCTTAACTACTAAAAAAATGACCATAGACTTCAACACCATGCCCGAAGCGGCACTCCCGAACTTCAAGGGAGGAGAAAGAGAACTGAACGCAAAGATGTTCTTCGACGGAACCAACCGCATACTCAACGGCAGACTCGTTCCCGGAGCATCAATAGGTATGCACACCCACGACACCAGCAGCGAAATAATCTTCATCACCAGCGGTGAAGGCACAGTAATAGAAGACGGAGAAAGCTCATCCCTCCATGCAGGACAATGTCACTACTGTCCCAAGGGCCACAGTCACAGCCTCATCAACACCGGCACCACCGACCTCTGCTTCCTTGCAGTAGTGCCAGAACAGTAATGATAAGGTTATAAGGCGTATTTAAGTTTATAAGTTCTTAAGTTTTTGAGTTTTTTAGTTCACAATGAATATACCCTATTATAAGGTTATGAGGTTGTAAGGTTTTAAGGTAGGCTATGCCACCCTATAGTACTGTCTGAACTCCCGAACTCACGATTTAAGTTCTTAAGTTTTTGAGTTTATAAGTTCTCAATGAATACACCCTATGGTAACGGCTGAACTCCCGAACTCCTGAACTCCTAATTCATAATTAATAATTACCACCATGGTTGAAATACAAGACACATTAGTATCGCTCGATATATTCTGCGAAAAATTCTGCTGCGACCTCGAAGCCTGCAAAGGAGCCTGCTGCATAGAAGGCGATGCCGGAGCACCAGTCAATATGGACGAGATACCCCTCATTGAAGAAGCAGCAGAAACAGTGTGGGACGAACTTGACGACAAAGCAAAAGAAGTCATAGACGCTCAGGGAGTAGTATATGCAGACCAGGACGGCGACATCGTCACAAGCATCGTCAACGACAAAGACTGCGTATTCACCTGCTACGACAGCAACAAATGCTGTTTCTGCGCACTCGAAAGAGCATACCGCCAAGGCAGAACACATTTCAAGAAACCCGTTTCATGCAGTCTCTACCCCATCCGTCTGAGCAAAGTAGGAAGCATGACAGCGCTCAACTACCACCGCTGGGACGTATGCCGTCCGGCAGTAGAGCTGGGCAAAAAGCTAAATATGCCAGTATATAAATTTCTGAAAGAGCCACTCATTGAAAAATTCGGCCAGGAATGGTGGGACGAATGCGAAATAGTGGCAGAAGAGCTTAAGAAGCAAGGATACATAAAAGACTGAAAAATAACATTCAATACCTCCCTTAAAACTAAAACATGCATTTCAACCTCCCAACCTCATTTTTAATACCCTCTCCACACCGCGAATTTATTGTTTTTTTTTAAATAACAAATAAATGTCTTCGCTACTAAAAAAAATCATCCTAACAAATATCTACTAACTTCATTGAGATTTACATAAATCTCAATGAAGTTTACATAAACCACACTGAAATTTATATAAATCTCACTGAAGTTTATAACAATCAGCGCAGTTTTATACTCTTTAGAGTTAAGAGGTGGGGATTTTATGACTCTCGAAGTGAGTTTATAAGTTTTAGAGTTGTCTTTTTTGGGGTTTATCGGCACAAAAGAGTGCATTTTAGTTCTCATACCAATAGGATGATACTTTGCCATGTTATTCCTTTCCGCCCAGTCATTCCGACAGAACGTAGCGACGAGGAATCTCCTTCCATGTGATATAATCTTAAGATACAATCCGTTCATTGTGGCAGAAGATTCATTACATACATTCGGAATGAAAACGAAGAATTACAAAAAACGGAAATATGTTTGATTTTTATGTATGAAAAGCAGATTTTCACTAATAAAAATGCACAAAAACTAAAAATGTCCACCACCCGATTTTTTACAATTTGTTTACACGACTGATATTCAAGTAAATACACCGAATTTTTAAAAATAAAATGTCCACCACTGATATTTGGATGTTAAAGTTTCATGCGCTAAATTTGCAACGCAACAAAAAGATGTCAACTGTTTACATGAAAATGTCAACTAAATGTCAACTGAAATATTTGGTTAGACAAACAGAGATACAGTAATTTTGTATCAGGCAAACGTTAGCGCAAAAAATATAGAGGTGAAGAACGGAAGGCTGTTCACTAATTCAATGATAGAAATAAATACTAATATATTTAGATACTGTTCATTTTGTTAAATAAATCAAAATAATAAAAAAACATAACTTTTCTTGTCACAAAAAACG
>JAFTTD010000328.1 GCA_017466965.1 Bacteroidaceae bacterium | reverse complement strand
TTATTATTTCTCATCAACAAGATAAACATCACGAGCAACAGCATACATACTGAACCGCCTATGATATTCCCGACAACCGGACTAAGCTGGAATCCCTCAGTATCCAACATTATATAGGTTGTGCACACCATTGTCATCCAAAGGGCAGGCACCAATGACACATAGAAGAGCTTGCCCCTACGCGCGAGCCACACCGTTATTGCCCAGAAAGTGAATACCGAAAGCGACTGGTTTATCCACGCAAAGTATCTCCACAGCACTTGGAAGTCAATAAATATCAATGTTATGGAAAGTGCGAATATCGGCAATGAGAGCAAAAGCCTCTTAACTATCTTTTCTTGCTTCATCTTCAGGAAGTCGGCAGCTATGAGTCTTGCGCAGCGCAGTGCAGTGTCTCCCGAAGTTATAGGGGCTGCCACTACTCCCAATATAGCCATCACTGCCCCGGTAGCACCCAACCAACTGTTGCACAGATTATTTACAAGCAATGCCGGATTGGTCTTCCCTGTATCAGGGTCTGTTATTGCTGCAAGGAGCTTAGCGTATGGAGTGGCTCCGTCAACGTTGAGACTATCAGCGAACTTGATTGCTGCCGCCGCCCATATCAGTGCCACAAATCCTTCTGTTATCATTGCTCCATAGAAAATAGGACGTCCGAGTTTCTCGTTCTTCATGCAACGCGCCATCATAGGGCTTTGGGTAGCATGGAAACCACTAACAGCTCCGCATGCTATTGTTATGCAAATACCTGGGAACAAAGGCATTGCAGATGCCGGATGATGGTTAGTGAAGGCTTCGTTTATTTCGGGCATAGCTCCCGACTGTGTGAATATGCCTGTGAATACTCCCACAGCCATAACGAGCAACGCTAATCCGAAGAGCGGATATATGCGTCCGATGACCTTGTCGATCGGCAGCATTGTAGCAAGGAAATAATAGATGAAAATAACAGCTGCCCAGAAAGTCATTGAGCCCCAGAATCCGTTTGTAGGAGTGAGGATGGCGAGAAGACCTGCCGGCGTAGTGGCAAAAATGGCTCCTACCATCACCATAAGCACAAGCGAAAGCACTCGCAGGGAGACTCTTGCCACTCCGCCCAATTCGTTGCCGACAACTTCGGGCAGGCTGGCACCATTGTTCCTCAGCGAAATCATGCCTGAAAGGTAGTCATGAACTGCTCCGCCGAATATGCATCCCAGCACTATCCACAGATAAGAGGCCGGACCATAAAGCATACCGAGTATAGCTCCGAATATAGGGCCCGTGCCCGCTATGTTAAGAAACTGAATAAGGAAAATCTTCCATGTAGGCATCGGAACATAATCTACTCCATCCTGATGTGTATAACAAGGAGTCTTTCTGTCGGGATCAGCTCCGAAAACCTTTTCCACAAACGCACCATATACTACATATCCAAGTATCAAAAGTGCAAGAGCAACTAAAAATGTTATCATGCTAAAATAAGTTTAATATATTATCTGCAAAAATAGGAAATTATGTTTACCTTTGCAACAAATAGTTAGCTAACGGAACTATTTAAGAAACTTTAATGGTATAAAGGTTTCTTTTTACACCAAACGTACGAAACATATAATATAAATGCAATCACATATCACATGGCTCAGACTTCTTGTCGTCATGGCAATTTCGCTATGCGGAGTCACGCATATTTCCGCTTTTGCCAAGACTGCACAGCATGAGGACAGCCGCATCGCAACGGAAAGCTCCAATCCCGACACTATTATTCAATATAATATATATGAGCTTGAACATCCGAAGCATGAAATACGCGCTGTATGGCTAACTACAATCAGCGGTATTGACTGGCCAAGAACACTGGCAAAAAACGAGTCGGGCATCAAGAAACAAAAGCAGGAGCTGACCAGCATTCTTGACAAGCTGAAGAAGGCAAACATCAATACCGTACTTTTGCAGACACGAATACGAGGAAGCGTCATATACCCTTCAGACATAGAACCTTGGGACGAATGCCTGACAGGAAAAGCAGGACGACATCCGGGGTATGACCCGCTGGCATTCGCTATTGAAGAATGCCACAAGCGAGGCATGGAACTTCATGCATGGATTGTCAGCATTCCATTGGGGAAAGTATCTAA
>JAFTTD010000327.1 GCA_017466965.1 Bacteroidaceae bacterium | reverse complement strand
GACAAAAAGGGACAAAATTTTAGTGCCTTTTTTGTCTCGGGGGACCATCTGGGGGACAAAATTAAAACAAATATCTGATACTGCAAAATAAGCAACGATTTCGCATGCAAAGAAACGCAAATACCGCAATGTGCTGTTTTATAGCATTTTAATTGCTGATATTTGCGTTTTATACGGTTTTCTTTGCATCCGTTTTCAATTCAAAAAAGTGCCATTTATTTTCCTTAACAGAAATACTCCTTTATTCAACACAGAACATCTTGCGTATGACGTTTTGTCCAAAAAGGATTTTTCACACACAACAGTTCCGTCCATCATAGACAAGGAGAGTTCATCTATAGAAGTATCTGCTGCTGTCTTTATAATAATATCGTTTTCATAACATTCTACAAACAATGCATCTGAGTTACTTGACGCCATCTCCATCTTTTCAATGTCAGTAACGTCTGCCACATTAACCATTTCAGAATCTCCTAATGGGATTACCGCCATAAAATCTATATTTGGCAAGCTGTTTGTTCCTACAGGAGAGAGCATAATCTTCACAACACCGGACTTCTCCACCTTTATGTTTTCTGTCAAGAACAGCCACGACCTGACTGTGCTTACCGGCAAAAATGTTTTATACAAATTTTCACCGTCATCAACACTAAGCCGTGCCATGCCTCGTTTAGGTATCCTATACCTGAACGCCAACTGATATTCTCCTGCCGCAGGCACGTCTATATACCATTCAGCTTTAAGTTTCTTGTTCTCTTGCCCATTTATATATCCATCCCCAGTGTATCCATTTTCATCGTCCGCAATGAGCACAGCATTGGTTTTATCAATATTAAGAATCAAGCCGGGAGAATCCTCTTGCAGGATTGTAGCTTTTCCTATTCTTACGCTCACAGTATCAGAACTCTGCAAACGGCCATGAGTATCATAAGCTATTGAATAAAGATTGTGAGCACCAACAGACAGAGAATCTGTTTTCAGATTATACGGCTTAGCATCGTCCACACCTATAAGGCTATCTCCGCTATAAAACTCTAGCCTCGCTATTGTTCCATGCTCATGAGTAGCCATCACCCTCATGCTCATTTCCTGATTTTCCTCATACTGCGTAAACCTTATAGGAGAGGTGACTTTTACATTCATGTAGTGGCTCACCTGCACATGCTTGATTCCAAGATATGCATACATAGCTATAGAAGCCTGATGAGTAACAGGATCCCACGCCCCAAGTTCATACCCCGACATTGCCTCTGGTTCCCAATAGAACGCCCCAAGAGCACCATTGTCAATCAAAGCCTTAAAGAAATCGGCAAGGAAATTATTGGACTCAACCGGCCTGTCATTGTAGTGGCCCGTTTCTACAATCATAACAGGAGTACCGTAGCGCGACTTCATATCCTTAATATTTGCAATCACCTGCCTTATTTCTTCAGCCGGTTCAAGATGAGACCACCTCGGATATGCCGACATTCCAATAATATCCCATTTTGCCCCATGCTTTTTCAGATTATCAAACATGCTTCTGTATAACGAATTGTCATCTCCGTCCGGCAAATGGACTATGGCTTGAATGCTTTCGTCAACATCCTTTATAGCCTTATAACCGCTATTTATGAACTGGACAAAATTCTTATATCCTTGAGTTGAGCTTGTTTTGCCTACATCGTAAAGCATTCCACGCTTAGTTTCATTCCCTATCTGTACCCACTTAGGAATTATGCCAAGTGATTTCAACGAATACAACACATCGTATGTATGGTCATAAATATCCTGAGCCAACTGGTCAACTGTATGCCCTTGCCACTGTGCCGGAATAGTCTGGCTTCCAGGATCAGCCCAAGTATCACTATAATGGAAATCTATCATTATGTCGAACCCTTTGGCGTGAGCACGTTTACACAGATTTATGACATCCTGCTTACCGCTCCATCCGCCAGAAGGATTTACCCATACCCTAAACCGCAACGCATTAAGACCCTGCTCATCTTTAAGTATAGTCATCAGATCTTCCTTCTGCCCCTTTCTGTTACGATATACTGTGTTCCAGCTTTCCTGCTGTGACAACCAACTTATATCTGCTCCGAAAGCAAATGTTTCTTCATATGCGCTTCTGTCAAAAATGGTATCCCTAACAGTCAATATCTCTCCAGTCTGAGAATATGCATACCGACTAAAAAGAGATAAAAATGCAAAAATAACGACAAGATGTTTCATAAGCAAATTACGGATTTTGTGTTTCGCAAAATTATTAATAAACGCCACAAACAGCAAGACTATATCAGACACAAGATAACACATAAAAGACATTTTCTATCTTAAAAGGCAAAACCTTTGTCACATCTGTGATTTTTGAATACTTTTGTGTAACAAACTAAACAAAAACACCAAAAAGCATGATGAAGGAAAGAACGCCATCATGCAACACTCAAAAAACAACCATGGAAAGAATATTACTACTCCTACTCGCAATTACAGTTCAAATTGAGAGCAAAGGCCAAACCATTTCATACAGTTCGCTCAACACCCCCAACAAGACAACTCTTGGACTTGACATAAGATGCATATCACAAGATTCAACGGGTACCATCTGGATGGGAAGCGACGAAGGATTATACAGATATGACGGATATGACACAGACTGCTATCAGGACAGCATGCAATCAGAAGCAGGAGTCATGACATGCAGCCTCGCACACGGAGACACGCTATTCATAGGATGTGAAAATGGCTTGCTTAAATACCTGTTCAGCAAACGCAAATTTATTTCTCACGACACCTGCTACGGTGATGTGCGCACCATAATTCAGCACAAGGGGGCTCTATACATTGGAAGTTCACTTGGTATGTTCAAAGAAAAGACGCTCATAGATGGTGTTAAGGACGTATATTCACTTCATAGCCAAAACGGACTTCTTTTCGTCGGCACACGCAGTGCATTCGGCACCTATTCCGCAGAAAAAGATTCGTTAAGCATCATTAGTGACAACATATTTGTCGTAACAACTATCATCAACGACACAAACAACCCCAACATCCTCTATATCGGTTCAGCACAAAGCCTATACAGATACTCCTTGGAAAGCAATAATATTGAGCATATATCAGCTTTTCCTGTAGTGAAAACCATTTGCAATGACAAAGACGGCAACCTGCTTATAGGGACAGACAACGGATTGTTCATCATTTCGCCTGACGGAAAAACCAAACGCCTGATTCACGATACCCGATTAGCCACGTCTGTTGCAGGCGATGTGATTTGGTGCCTATACCGCGACATGGACGATAACATGTGGATAGGAACCAACAACGGTATATCACTTGCACTAAGCCAAAGAACATTCAATAAACACCCACTCCACCACATAACAGGCACTGGCAACGGAATGCAAATAAACTCTATAATACGTGATTCAGAAAACGCCCTGTGGTTAGGAGGAACAAACGGAATAATAAGAATAGAAAACTTCGGGCATGAAAACGCATCACACAGGTGGTACAACATGAACAGCCAACAATTCCCCTTGTTCCACAACAGAATAAGATGCATATACGAAGACTCAAAAAACAGACTATGGGCAGGAGGCAGCGGATGCATCATGCTCTATAACAGAGAAACAGAACAATTTTCAAATTTCCACATCAAGGAGGACAAATACAACTGGATTTACTCCATAAAAGAAACTGACGAAGGAGACCTGTTCATCACAACACTACACGGACGATACATTGTGGACGGAGAAAAAACAACCAACGGAAACACGCTTAACATAAAAGAAGCAACACCGACACCAACAATAGGCAAAAAGATACATTCAACAACTGTAAACACCGAAACGTGGAAAATAGAAAAAGACCGCGTAACAATAACAGACAGCAAAGGCGCAACAAAAAACCTACTGCTGTCTGAACGCTACAAGACACTCTACTACGACAGCGTCAATCAGCAAATGCTGTTCGGGGGTTCGGACAAACTGCTGAGCATGAACCTGAAAACAAGCTCAAAGCAGAAACAGAACAAGCGCCCAATCATAACCAAAGTGAAGATTAACGGAAGAGATGAAGTGGAATACGAGCAAATAAACAAAGGATACAT
>JAFTTD010000031.1 GCA_017466965.1 Bacteroidaceae bacterium | reverse complement strand
TGGAATGCATAAGAGGCAATTTTCATGTTTTCGACTGCGGAAGCAATTATATAGACAATCATCACGAATATGCATTTGACCTTGACATATTCGGAAAAGATTCACTGTTCAACAGAATATCAAGGTGCATTAGCGGCATCGGCTCTCACTGCTTGGCAGAGAAATTCAAATCGCCCTGTCTAAACAAGTCCACAATCAGCAAGAGACAGGAAGCTGTCGGAGAACTTGTTTCAAAAATAAACTGGTGCTGGGACTTTATAGCAAGAGATTATATCGACAGCAAAATAACGGAAAGACTTAAATACATCTGTGACACAGAAAATGACGAATCTGACATCAAACTTTTCTGCACATGGAAATTTCACTTGATATGGACTGCTCCTGTAGCTATTTTTATGTTCTTGCTTATAGGGAACATGCTTGGATATGTTGATGATGTTATATTGGGCACCATGTTCATATTCAACCTCACCTATGTCAATATATTTGGCAAAACAAGAAAACGCATATTTAAGGAGGCGTGCGCCATGCGCAAAGAATTTGGCGCATACAAAGAAATACTGAAACATATAGAAAAAGAGTCCTTCAATTCAGAATTGCTCAAAAAACAATATAATGACTTGTTCAATGATACATCTAATTCTCTTTGCGCCTTAAAAAAAGTTTACAAGATACTGACCAACATAGAACTTAGGGACAATATGGTAATGAACATCGTTTCTGAAGGACTGTACCTGTCTGACATACTAATGATAAGGCTATACCTGAAATGGAAACAGAGTCATATTATCAGCCTTCCTGTTTGGATAAAAGCTATATCGGAATTTGACTCTCTTGTCAGCATGGGCATTTACACATTCAACCATTCAGAGAATACGTTCCCTACCTTTGCAGACGATGATGTAATCATTGACGCAAAATCTGTATATCATCCATTTTTAGATAAAAGGAATGCTGTAGGCAATGATTTCCATCAGAAACAAAAAGACATATTTATTATTACAGGAGCTAACATGGCAGGCAAAAGCACTATGCTCCGGACGATAGGAATCAACATGGTAATGGCGGGGTGCGGAATGCCCACATGCGCAGATTATTTCGCCTATACCCCCTGTCACTTATTTTCCAATATGCGCACTTCTGACGACCTCAGCAAAAACATATCCTATTTCAATGCAGAACTTATAAGGCTAAATCAACTTATCCAATTTTGCAAAACTCATGAACATACATATATCATACTTGATGAAATTCTGAAAGGAACAAATTCTGAAGATAAGCTCAAAGGCTCCAGATTGTTCCTTGAGTACATATCGCAATTGAACGTTACCGGCATCATAGCTACTCACGACCTTGCACTGTCAGAAATGGAGAACGAAGGAAAACAGTATTCTAACTACTGCTTCGAGATTGAAATGAGCGAAAACATAAATTATTCATACAAAATAACACAAGGAGTGGCAAGAAACATGAACGCCACATATCTGCTGAAAAAAATTCTCAAGCAAAAATAACACACATATATACAAAATCATCATCATGAAAAAACTATTATTAACT
>JAFTTD010000326.1 GCA_017466965.1 Bacteroidaceae bacterium | reverse complement strand
TAATCCTAAAATCTCCTTTATTCGTAAGTCATTCCGAACGCATGTGAGGAATCTCCTCCCAAGTGGTATAATCCTATTCCACGATCCGTTTATTGTGGAATAAGCCCCCTCGTACAAGCTCGGGAAGACGTAGGAGAGGAAAAACCAACTTAACTCCCTCCCTTTAACTTCTCTAACTCCTTAACTCCTCTTTTTTAGCGTCTTCTTCCCAACATTCAATTTCATCCTTTAAGTCAGGCAACATGTTGCGATTGAATACAGGCTCTTTTCCTGCTTTTTTCTGTTCGATGTAGTTTTTCAGCAGTCTGTTGACTCTGTCAAAAAGCAGGAATATGGCAATGAGGTTGAATATGGTCATCAGTCCCATAAATATATCCACAATGCTCCATGCAGTCTGTAGTGACATGAGGGCTCCAGCCATTACTGTTACTCCTGTGAAAATTCTGAATATATTTACAGCCCATTTCCTGCGAGTTATGAAACGTATGTTTGTTTCGCCATAGAAATAGTTGGCAATGATGGTGCTGTAGGCGAACAGGAATATGGCTGAGGTTATGAAATAGCGTCCAACAGGACCTATCTCGTGTTCAAGTGCTAAAGTCGTGAGAATGATACCATCAGCTCCGCAGTCGTGCTTTCCAGATATGAGAATTATGAAAGCAGTGCATGTGCAGATAATCAAAGTGTCTGTAAATACGCCCATGGCTTGAAGTAGCCCCTGCTTTACGGGGTGAGATGTTTCAGCTATGGCGGCTGCATTTGGTGCAGAACCTTCACCTGCCTCGTTGCTGAAAAGTCCACGTTTGATACCTTGCATCACTGCGGCTCCGACAATACCTCCTGCTGCTTGCTCAGCTCCGAAGGCATTGCTTAAGATAAGGTCTATCAGATTCGGAATACTGGTTATATTCAAGATAAGCACAATAATTGCGAGTAATATATAACCTATCGCCATAAAAGGAACTACTATGCTTGCAAATCGTGATATGCGTTGTATGCCTCCAAATATGATTATAAGCGTGAATATGGTAAGAACAGAGCCAATAATGATTTTCTCTATTCCGAAAGTGTCGGAAAGAGAATCGCAGAGCGTATTGCTTTGGACTATCTGGTTGGCCATTCCGAAAGTTATTGTTATGAGTATGGCAAAAACCACTCCCATCCATTTCTTTTTTAGTCCGGTTTGCATGTAGTATGCTGGTCCGCCATAGAAAGAATCGGCACCCTTTTTCTTGTAAAGCTGTGCTAAAGTTGATTCAACGAAGGCTGTAGCAGCACCTAATAACGCCATTGCCCACATCCAGAAAACGGCTCCAGGTCCACCAATGAAAATGGCAGAAGCTACTCCTGCAAGATTGCCTGTGCCTACTCTGCTCGACAAAGAAACAGCAAATGCCTGAAACGAGCCTATTCGTTTTGTTCCATTCTTATTTGCTTTTGGAATATCTGTCCCTGTAAGTATTCGCCACATCTCTTTAGGCATTCTGAATTGAACGCCTTTTGTACGAATTGTGAAATATAGGGCACAAAAAACCAAAAGTGTTATCACAACGTATGTCCAAAGTATGTCATTGGCTACATTTAGCGCATTAAGTATATTTTCCATAATATTTTTTATTAGCTATAAATTCGAAAATTCCAAATTCTGAATTATCAATTACGGATTTCTAATAATGGAGTAATCTTTAACTCTTCCCTTTAACTCCTTCTTATAACTTCATAACAACTCTCTTCTTCTTCTCACCTTCTTACTCATTCACAATGAAATTACCGTTTGGCGAGTATCCTTCAGCAGATATATACATTTGTTGACAGCTGGAATTATTGTAGAACTCAATTTTTGCTTTTCCTTCGCTGTCAGTACGCACGTCGTGCTTCCAGAAAATTGTACGGCGGAAGTCTTCCATAGGCGGAAGTACACTGTAATCTTCCATTACGAATGTTGAAGGCTTGTTGTAGCCCTGAAAATGAGTGCGGCGAAGTCCCTTCTGACTTTCAGTAGTAACTGTTGGGTGAGTGTAGATGAAAATTGTTACAGGGTCGCCGCCTTGTAATTGAGGTGAATACAGCGATGAGGCTGATGCTTTGGGGTCTTCTGAAATGTATATTGACTTTATTTCGTTTAAGAATGTCGGTATAGGCGCAACTGTAGAATTGAGCACACGCCATTGTGTTGAATCTATCTTCAATGATCTCAGATATGTTGTTGCGGCATAACAGTTGTCAATAATCCAGATGATAGGTCGTCCTTTGTAGTGATGTCCATCTTCGAAAAGATTTGGATTAGTGTCAGTATCTGTCTGCATGAAAGATTCCATAGTTTTGTCATAATAGAAAAACTCGTTCTTTTGTGCCAACCAGTCGTATATGACTGGCATTTCCTCACCTTTGTCTGCAATAGCGTCAGATTCCTTGTCGCAGTTGTAGTATATGGATGCATAGTGCAATCCTGCTTTTTCATCATACCATCTTACGCGCTTGTCGTTAGTGAAATACCTGCCTTTCACTCTTACGGTAGGCAACACATGAATGCGTTTGGTTATAGAAACATAGTCGTCACCATTTAGTCCTTCCTCAAATTCTTCCTCTGTCTTTTTTGGCAAAAAGATGTTTGGTGCATTAGGCGGGAGACAGGTCATTTCTTCTTGGGATAGTATGCGTTTTTCAGGCGAGAATTGTCTGTCTATCGTAACTCTGTAATTAGTTTTCTCTCCTTCTTTCTGTGTCAGAATCTGAAGGTTCCAGTCTCCTTCTATTTCCGGAAGTGAGAAAGCATAGTTGCCAATGCTGTCTGTGATGGCTTCTCCGCTAAGGCTATACCCGTTGCGGTTGAACAAAAAGGCTGTTAGTGCCACATTGTCAACTGTGTTCTTCTTACGTTTTGGCAAAAGTTTTCCAAAAATATACAGTTTGTCTTCAATAGGTTGTATTGACTGTTCAAACCCCTTGAATCCGGTCATGAGTCTCCAATCGTATCTGCGCCATCCTTGAATCATCATAAGCATGTCGGCTGCAAGTCGGTGCTCTTTGTCGTCTGCTTCGAAATAATAGTCTGGATTGTCAATATACCCCTTCACTTCTGAACTCAACAGCATATATGTTCGGGCATTTCCCACTTTTCCGCCAGTCATTGTTGCTGCGTCCATTGCAGAGAAAGAAAGTGAAGAGTTTGGCTGTGCCTCAATGTCAAGTTCCACTTTGCAGCAAGGAGTGAGATAGTCATTGCTGTCTTTGCTTGGCGTTATTTTTATGCTGTCGTTAGCAGATTTGAACGGGCAGATGAAAAACAGGCGGTCAGCATGTATTCGGCCTGAAGAGTCGTATAATGTCAGTTGGCTTACGCCTGCAGGTAGTGAATAGCGTGGGAAGGTAAAGGTCATCTCTGCTTCAGCAACGAGAGTGTCACATTTGATAACTGTACCATTGTGCATGAGGGTGTATCCAAGCATTCTTCCTTGCATACCTAAAGAAGAACGGAATGTGGCTGTCAGACTTTCATCTTCCAAAGCGTTGAAATTCAACACAACACCTTCGTTTTGTGCCTCTGGCAGCATGAATTTGCGTTCTTTCCCTTTACTGTCACTTAATACGAGATGTAAAGGGCCGTTGTCGTTTGGAGTAATTTCAAACACACCTTGTCCGCGACATTCTGAATTTTCATCTCCTAATGTTTTCACTTCGCACAAAGTGGTTCCGTTTCCATCAACAATTCTTCCCTTGGTGTCAGAACGGGAACCATCGTCAGAATGAACAGTGAAAGCAACTCTGCATTTTTGTCCTTTTACGAGATTGCCGCCTTCAGGGTAGAATTTCACGCTTAACTTTCCTGCGGCGTCAGATGCGACAGCTCCTGATTCGGTAAGATTGTCTGTAACCTCTTCACGTCCGCTGGGCAAACGCTTTTTATAGCTTATCTGATCAATATGCATTTCCGAATAGTCGCCTTCCACTTTTGGTTGTTTGAAAATAGGGAACACTCGGGAGAATATGCCTCCGTTTCCCCAGTTTGTCATATATCGAGTGTAAGCGCGTACTTCGTAAAAACCGCTTCCCATGACGCTGTCAAGCTTCATGTCGCCATGAGCTTCACCGTTTACGATGGGGCGTTTTTGAACATCCACAACGTCACCACTTGGGTTCACAAGCTCAACATACAGAATTTTGCTTATGTCG
>JAFTTD010000325.1 GCA_017466965.1 Bacteroidaceae bacterium | reverse complement strand
GCCAAGGACACAGGAACGGAGGGGAGCGCGGATGACGGTACGGGAGATATGGACGTGAACAGGATTGTGAGGCTCGGGAACAGGGAGATGCTGATACCTACTGTCAAGGTGAAGGCAAGGAAGAGGTATTTCACCAACGACGAGAACGTTAAGTGGTATGACGAGACAGGAGCATGGAATAGATCATCGATATACTATGACTGCGACGAGGAGACGGACAGGATACTCGACACTGGGGAAGAACTGCCTACCGTATATGAGTTTCTGGCAAAAAGGAACCCGAACTTCAACAATCCTGAGGCGGAGGGACTGCCGGATTTTCAATTGAATATTACCAAAAATTATTTGGAAAAACTCACTAAAGGAGAAAAAATATATCCTCCATTTAAATGTCTAAATGATGGTCCAATGACTTATTTGGGTAATATAATCCGTTGGCATGTGGATAATCATTTTGCAGCAGAAAGTGATTATAAAGAGTGCAAAATATGGTCTGAAACATTTCTTATGCCATTGTTTTTGGATGAAGTCAAGTCAATATTCATACATGATGGACATGCTCGAAAAAGACCAGATATAGCAACTTTATATGCAAACACTGTAAACATCTACCTATACACCCATCCTACAGTCTCAACAGAAAGCAAAAAAGGACTCAGGAAAACTTACTTCCAGGGCTACAACGTTCCGTCAACATTTGAAATGGAGGATTATTCGAAACTTCCGCCTATGGAGGACTTCCGACGCACCATCTTCTGGGCACCGAACGTGAAGACGGACAAGGACGGAAAGGCTAAGATTGAGTTCTTCAACAACTCCTCATGCACCCAGATGTACATATCAGCGGAAGGAATGACAAAGGAGGGAAGATTTATTGTGAATGAGTAATAAGATAAAATAATACTATTTATGCCCTACCTCCTCTACACCCTCCTTCTGTTCGCCTCGATGCTTCCTCCCCTGCCTGTGTTCATGGACGGGGAGACTGTTCCGAAGTGGTATTTCAGTGTGATGATGACGGCAGTATTGCTGCTGTCGGCACTGTACGGAAGGATGAGTTTCAGGAACAGCGGAGAGGCGCTGGGACGGGCATGCGTTACGGTGGCGGCAGTGCAGTGCGCATTCGTCATAGGAGAAATGGCGCAGGGAGGATGGGAAGCACCAGCAGGAGCAAAAGGCACTTTCGACAACCCTGCCGGACTGGCGCTGTTCATCTGCTGCATGCTCCCGCCAGGAGCCAGGGCGCTGAGGAGGCGGACGGCGATGTGCGTGCTGTTCGTGGCGGTATGCTCCGCTGTGGTATGGCTCTCGAAGTCGAGGACGGGAATCATCTGCCTTGCGGCTTACGCTGCGACTCTCGCCGTGGCAAGGGCTGGAATCAGGGCATGGCTCAGGACTGCCGTCTGCATAGCGGCGGTGGCTGGCATGGCGGTATTCGCCCTGACGAGGAAGTCGGACTCCACCCTGGGGAGGAGGTTCATCCTGGAAAGGACATGGGAGATGATAAGCGAGAAGCCTCTGGCCGGGTACGGCATAGGAGGATTCAGAAAAGGATATATGGACAGGCAGGCGGACTTCTTTGCGGAAAATGCGCAGAGCAGGTTCGCCTGGCTTGCTGATGAGGTGAGGCATCCGCTAAACGAGTTCGCCTACGCATGGGTGGAGCTTGGGATTGCAGGACTGATGCTGCTCACGGCGGCACTTGCATTGCCTGTATGCATCTGGATGAGGAGAAGGGATAGCAAGACGGCTCCATACGTCATGGCGCTGACGGCGGTGGGTGTCTTCGCCATGTTCTCCTATCCGCTGAACTACCCCATAGGATGGATGGTGATGGCGCTGAACATGGCATTGGCGGCGGACAGGGCGGTTGGCTGGTCATGGAGAGCAGCGGCAAGGCAAAGGGCTGTGAGGATTGCGGCAAAAGCCGTATGCTGGACTATAATACCGCTGACGGGCGCAGGGCTGTACCATGAACACGAATGGGGGAAGGCGGCCTTTCATGCTGAGAGAGGGCATCCGAGGAAGATGCTCCCGAGGTATGAGAGGCTTTCGCTGTGGTATGGCGGAGACCCTCATTTCATTTATAACCACGCAGTGGTGCTATATACGGCTGGAATGTTCGGCGAGGCAAGGGAAAGGGCTGAGGAATGCGGACGGATGATGAGCGGATACAACATTGAGCTGCTGAAGGGTGACATTGAACGGCGGGACGGCAACCATGAGGCTGCCCAGGAGCGCTACAGAAGGGCAGAAATGATGTGCCCGGTCAGGTTCGCCCCATTGGAGGGTATGATGGACGCATACATGGAGTGCGGGAAGGACTACGAGGCGGCGAAAGTGGCGGAGAGGATAATGAAAAAGAGGATAAAGGTGCATTCGCCTGATGTGGAGAGGATAAGGAGAAAAGCGTATTTAAGTTTTTAAGTTCTTGAGTTTTTGAGTTTGTAAGTTCTCAATGAAAACACCCCATGGTAACGGCTGAACTCCCGAACTCCTGAACTCCCAAATTAAGTTTTTAAGTTCTTAAGTTTGTGAGTTTGTAAGTTCCTAATTCTTAATTAACAGAGTAATTCATAATTAAATCAGCCTTATAACCTTAAATATGTTCTTATGTTCTTCTGTCTAAAAAATCATCCGTTCATTGTGTCAGGAGATTCCTCGTTGCTACACTCTGTCGGAATGACTGAGAGTTCGGAATAAAAACGAAGAATAACAAAAAACAGGAACTTGTTAGATTTTTATGTCTGTAAAGCAGATTTTCACGAAGAAAAAATGCATACAACCTTAAAATGTCCCCTTATCACAAAGGATAAAAGCATAATAGTAAACTGATATACAATTAAATCGGTATGATTGATGTGCAAGTAAAATGTCCACCCCTATTTTTTGGAAACTACATTTTGAGTGCATAACTTTGCAAAGGAAAAAACAAAAGACACTATCTGCATGACAGATTCTGGACTTCATAACACAGCATTCAGACTTTGCCACCTGAAAAAAATAATACGAAAGATGCGAAATTAAAATAGCAACATCATAATGAAGAACTTTTATCCATACTCCATCATCATTCTTTTTGTCACACTCATCCTTACCGGTTCGTGCGGACAGAACGACTATCCGTCATCACTCTACACGGCTGACAGTCTTGCGTCGGCAAACCCCGACAGTGCCATCATCTTCCTCGCTCAGCTTGAGGACGAGATGAAGGAAGAGACAGAACATACAAGAGTGTACTACAGCCTGCTGAAACTGAAAGCCAACGACAAGGCGTACGTCAAACATACTTCCGACAGCATAATAATGTCAATAGTGGAGTATTATGAGGACAGGGATGACAAGCGACATCTTCCAGAAGCATACTATTATGCCGGACGTATATGTTCCGATCTTGGAGATGCCCCACTAGCACTTGAGTATTTCAATAAAGGCATGGATGCCATAGGAGAACGAACAGATATTCAGGCGCTAAAACAGAAGGATTTGTTATATTCACAAATGGGGACTTTGTTAACCTACCAAAACTCTTATGACAGGGCTATGGATGTGTATATGAAAACTTATGAAATATCAAAGATATTAAATGATACTATCTCTATCATCTACAATTTGAGAGATCTTGCAAATACTTTTAGATTTTTAGAGGAGAACGATAGTGCTGAACATTATTTCACCATGGCTAATGATCTAGTCGAACAAACAGACAACATGAAATTAAAGGCAATGATAAAAGTTCAGACATCATTATTCTATACATATCTTAATAATTATGACAAGGCTTTGGACATACATGGCAGAATAAACAGTAATCATCTAAAAAATAAAGAAAGCTACAATCTCTTGACAGGCAATTTGCACTATTATTTAGGAAATACAGATTCTGCAAAACATTATTTCAAGTCTATTCTAGAATATGGTAACATATACAGAAAAAAAGGCGCAAGCAGGAAATTGCTTCTTATTGCCCAAAAAGAAAACAGATTAGAAGATGCGAACAAGCATTTAATTAATTACCTGTATTATGAAGACTCCATTAATAAATTAAAGAATATCGAAGCTACACTGAAGGTGCAATCTCTTTATAACTACCAGCTCCGGGAAAAGGAGAACGCCATGCTTGAGGCTGAAAACAAGGACAAGACCATAGTGATGACAATATTCATATCATCGTCCTTAACCCTCACAATCCTTGTACTGCTGCTTATTCAATACATAAAGAAGAAAAGGGCAGAAGAGGAGATAAGCAAGCAAGAGGCTGAATACAACCGTTTGCTCATATTGCATAAAGAGGAAAGAATAGACCATCTAAGGGAGAAACTCCTGACACGCATGTCCATAATCAAAAAAATTGATGAAGGTAAAACAGTTAAACTAGAAGACAAAGACTGGACTGATATAACGAGAATACTCGAAGACGTTGATGACGGATTTGTTAGCAGACTCAAGAATTTGTGTCCGGAAATCAAGACTACTGATTTGGGAATCTGCATGCTTGAACGACTAAAATTGTCCAACAAACAGATGGCTTATATTATGAAGATAACTGTTGAAGGTATTAAGAAAAGAAAACAAAGGATGAAATCAAAATACTTCATGAATTTTGATTCAGAACTGAACCTTGATTCCATTCTGGACTCTATTGCTAATAATCATCAATTATAAATTCTTTACTTATAAATTCTTTACTCTGTTTTGCTTTTACAAACATATGGATTTAAGTGATCACATGAAAAATTCGTAAAAAATCTAATTTTTCAAAATTTTTCATCGTTTACATAATTTTTATAAACATCTGATAAATAGTTACTTAGTTTTATTTGCCGAAAAATGAAAAAAAATGAAAAATTTTATGAATTTGTAGGTTATTAGATATATTTGCAGGCGGATTTGATAAAGAATTTGCTTACTTTGTAACCTTAAACTCTTACAACCTTATTATCGGGAGTTCATTTTAATT
>JAFTTD010000324.1 GCA_017466965.1 Bacteroidaceae bacterium | reverse complement strand
TTCGTTGATAAAGTAAAAGTAAAAAAAGTAATATGCGTTAAAAAATGACTTCATAAATTTATTTTCTTATTTGATGCAAAAGTAACTATATTCTTTTATGTTGCAAATAAAAACAGCATTTTTTTTGTTAAAAGCATGGTTTCTTCTTCTTTTTTATGCTGTTATTGGCTTAATGACTGCAAAATGATTAGTATGTCTTTTGCTAATGCCGCATAGAAGAAACTTAAATGCTTTTAGTGCAAATCTTTTACTGCAGCCATGAATTGTGTACGTTCGTATGCATTCAGATCATTACAGTTTGCAGCATTTAATTTGCCCTTAAATGAGTCTATGTTAGCGAAACCTTTTGTTTCCATCCAGTTGTGCAAGAAAGATGTCATTTCGTCAATGCATGTTGCTCCCTTGCGATATAAAGCTGTGCATATTTGTACAGCAGAGGCACCTGCAAGAATTGCTTTCACAACAGACTCTCCGTCAAGGACGCCGCCAGACAAAGTGTATTCAACCTGTGGTATTGCAGCGCTGCATATTGATGTCCAACGAAGTGGCTCACAAATGTCGCTTGCGTTGCTGAATACGTCACCTGCTTTTGGACTGATATTGTTTATGTCTATGTCAGTTCTGTAATGTCTGTTAAAAAGAACAGTGCTACGCAATCCGTGTGAATAAAGATCCTTGATAGCACGAACCGGATTTGTGAAATTGTTGGCAAGTTTTACTGTAACTGGTATTTTAATCAAATCTTTTACAGACGTATATATGTCTATTAGTTCCTGCTCGTAACAACCATATTGGTAATTCTTGTCAGTATTTATACTCATGACATTTAGTTCAATGGCATCTGCGCCTGCAGTTTCCGCAACTTCAGCGAATTTAGCCCATTCTCCTGGATGTGAACAGCAAATGCTTGCTATGATAGGAACTTGAAGTTTTGCTTTCAAGTTGCAGATATGGTCTGTATATGTATTGAGCTTGTTGCCTCTAATGTATGCAGGAAGAAAATCGGCTCCTTCTCCTGTTTCATTGTCAGAAAGCATTGAAGACGAAAGTAATTTTATTTCTTCCTCAAATATGGATTTAAGAACAATAGCTCCAATGCCATGGTCCTGAAGACGAATGCACTGATCCAAGTCAGCTGTTAAACCGGAACTTGCTGCGATTAAGGGATTGTTAATTTGTAATCCCGCGAATGTTGTTTTAATGTTTGCCATAATTCAAGTATTTTAAAGTTTATTGTTATTTTGTTATGTTTTGTAAAGTACAGTTTGAAGAAAGATTCTTATATGTGAATATTGAATTGGTAAGGATTCAACTTGTTGTATGCTTTTACCATTTCATCTTTGATGTTCGAGAATTCTCCATTCAGGTTTTTACCCTCTTCAGGAGATAGTTCAAGAGCGCGTTTAAGGTCTTCCGTAGCTTTCTCTTTGTTTCCCGTCAGGTAATGAAGTTTGCCTCGTGTATTATATAAATCGGATGAATTTTCGTTTTGTTCAATGCCGTCGTCAAGAGTTTTGATAGCTTCATCATTGTTCCCGTTCATGGCATAGATTTCGCTTAGCCCTATGTATGCCTGTGATATGAACGGATTAGCTTCAATTACCATATTATAATACTTTATGGCTTCCTCTTGTTTGTTTAGAGATGCAGAAATTGTTGCTTTCATTAAAAGAATGTCATCACTGCAATCGGTTTTTTCTAACAGAAAGTCAATGTCCTTTTCCGCATCGGCATGAAGCATTATGCTGTTAAGTACTTGGGCGCGAAAAAGATATGCGTTGTAATTGTCTTCTTTTGCGGATATGGCTTTAGTACACTCTGCTATGGCGTTAATCTTGTCGCCCTGTGCGTTTGCGCATTTTGCTAACATAAGATGTGGCATGGACAGTTCTGGGTTTATATTTAACGCTTTGTTGCAGCAGTTGACAGCTTCTGTATAGTCTTCTCTTATGTAATGGATTTCTGCCATTGCAATAGGATATGCAGGAGTTTCAGGGTGTGACTCTGAAAGTATCTCATATTGCTCAATAGCATTGTCAAAACTGTATGTCATTGTGAAAGCTGTGGCTAAATAGGTGCGTGCTTCCAAGTCGTCTTCTATATTGAGGGCGCGCTGAAGGCATGCGATGGCGTATTGGTGCTTTCCGATTTTCAAAGCTTGGATGCCATCATATTTAAGTATATCGAA
>JAFTTD010000323.1 GCA_017466965.1 Bacteroidaceae bacterium | reverse complement strand
CAGATGTATTACAGTAGATGTATCAACTCTTAAAGCAACATTACCGCACTAGATGAATCCTAATAAAATGGGAACACAACAAAACAACCAGTTAAAACAAGTTTTTTTACTATTTACTTTCATATTTCACTACATTTAGATTTTATGTGTAAACAAATAACAAAAAAAATGGTTCATTCGTATATTAATAAAAGAACGTCAGAGTTCTAAATAAAAAAAGCCACAGTTTCGGATTTACCCAAAAATGTGGCTATAATTGTTTTTGCTGAAAAAATTATCTGTTCATTAAATATTAAACAACAATTTTTCTTTTTTACTTCAATCTTTCGAGAGTTTCCTTTATACGTTTCATTGCCTCAATGATATTCTCATCGCTTGTAGCATAGCTCATGCGGAAACATTCGGGCGAACCGAATGCATCGCCTGCCACTGCGGCTACGTGGCCAACTTCAAGCAGATACATGGCGAGGTCGGTAGAAGTGTTGATTACGCGGTCACCGTCTACCTTTCCGAAATATGATGAACATTTAGGGAAGAGGTAGAATGCGCCCTGTGGTTCGTTCACTTCAAGTCCAGGTATCTCCTTAGCCAGACTGACGATAAGATTCCTTCTGCGCTCAAAAGCCTTGCGCATATCCTCAACAGGCTGCTGGGTGCCAGTGTATGCAGCTTCTGCAGCCTTCTGGCTCACAGAGCATGGACCACTCGTATATTGTCCCTGAAGCTTGTTGCATCCCTTTACAATCCACTCTGGTGCGGCAATGAATCCAATGCGCCATCCTGTCATTGCGTATGCCTTGCTCACTCCGTTGATGATGACAACTCGGTCCTTTATGTCTTCGAACTCAGCCATTGAGGCATGCTTGCCCACATAGTTGATATGTTCATAGATTTCGTCGGCAATGACAATGACGCGCTCATGCTTCAGAAGAACGTTCTTCAGAGCCTCAAGCTCAGCCTTGCTATAAACAGAGCCAGTAGGGTTTGAAGGAGAACAAAGGATGATGGCACGAGTGTTTGGAGTTATAGCTGCCTCAAGCTGTTCTGGAGTAATCTTGAAGTCCTGTTCAATAGTTGACTCAACAAACACAGGCGTTCCGTCTGCAAGTTTCACCATTTCAGGATAGCTCACCCAATATGGCGCAGGAATGATTACCTCATCGCCAGCATTCACAAGAGCCATTACAACATTACAAACAGACTGCTTTGCACCGTTTGAACAGAGAATCTGAGAAGGCTTGTAGTCAAGTCCGTTCTCGTTCTTCAATTTAGCTACTATGGCATTCTTCAATTCCGGATAACCAGGATTTGGAGAATAGCGCGACCAGTTTTCGTCAATAGCCTTCTTCGCAGCCTCCTTGATATGGTCAGGAGTGTTGAAGTCGGGTTCACCTACAGACATATTAATGATGTCTATGCCTTGAGCTTTAAGTTCACCGCTCTTCTGCGACATTGCAAGAGTTGCAGAAGGCGCAAGTCTGTTAAGACGTTCTGATAGAATTTCCATTATATTTTAGTTTTAGTTTTAGTTCTAAGTTTTTGAGTTTGTAAGTTTTTAAGT
>JAFTTD010000322.1 GCA_017466965.1 Bacteroidaceae bacterium | reverse complement strand
GTCATAATTCTCTGCAGAAAGAATCATGCCTTCGCTCACAAGACCGTTTTTGAATTCACGTGGTGCAAGATTTGCAATGAAACAAACCTGCTTCCCTTTCAGCTGCTCTGGTTCATACCATTGAGCAATACCACTAACGATAGTGCGCTTTTCAAGTCCATCATCAATAAGGAACTTGAGCAATTTCTTCATTTTTGGAACACGTTCGCACTCAAGCACAGTACCTACACGAATGTCAAGTTTCAGGAAATCATCAAACGCAATGTTCTCCTTTACAGGATTAGCCTTAGCCTCAGCGGCTTCGTTAGCCTTCAGTGTTGCCTCAAGCTTATCAACCTGTGCCTGAATAACATCATCCTCTATTTTCTCAAACAACAGTGAAGGTGTGCCAAGCTGCTTTCCAGGTGCAAGAAGTTCTGTTGAACCGAGCTCTTCCCACTTGAATGATTCCATGTTTATCATTTCACGCAAACGCTTGCTTGAGAATGGAAGGAATGGTTCAAAAGCAATGGCAAGATTAGCGGTGAGCTGGAGAGAAATATAAATAATTGTTTTCACACGCTCAGGATCAGTCTTCACCACCTTCCATGGCTCTTCATCTGCTATATATTTGTTTCCTATGCGTGCAAGGTTCATAGCTTCCTTCTGTGCCTCACGGAATTTGAAAGCATCGAGCAATGCTTCAAGATTCTGCTTCACATCCTTGAACTCCTCAAGTGTTGCGCGGTCATTGTCAGTCAATTCGCCACACTCTGGCACTATTCCATCATAGTACTTCTTTGTCAGCTGAAGAGCTCTATTAACAAAATTACCATAGACAGCCACAAGTTCGTTGTTGTTGCGAGCCTGATAGTCCTTCCAAGTAAAGTCATTATCTTTTGTTTCAGGCGCATTAGCTGTAAGAACATAACGCAGCACATCCTGTTTGCCAGGCATATCAACCAGATATTCATTCAGCCACACAGCCCAGTTTCTGCTTGTAGAAATTTTTCTTCCTTCAAGATTCAGGAACTCATTTGAAGGCACATTGTCAGGCAGTACGTAGTCTCCATGAGCTTTCAGCATGGTAGGGAAAACAATGCAGTGGAACACGATATTATCCTTGCCAATGAAATGCACAAGACGAGTATCTTCGCTCTTCCACCATTCTTCCCATGTACCCTTTTCAGGATTAGCGTCGCACAGTTCTTTAGTATTTGAAATATATCCAATAGGAGCATCAAACCATACGTAAAGAACCTTGCCTTCAGCGCCTTCAACAGGTACAGGAATACCCCAAGACAAATCACGAGTAACAGCACGAGGTTTCAATCCCGTGTCAAGCCATGATTTGCACTGTCCATACACATTGCTGCGCCATTCCTTATGGTCCGCCAATATCCATTGTTCAAGCCACTGCTGATAATCATTCAATGGCAAATACCAGTGTTTGGTCACACGCTTGACAAGCGGATTGCCCGAATCTGCATTATAAGGATTTATGAGTTCGTCTGGCGACAAAGTTGCACCACACTTTTCACACTGATCTCCATATGCATCTTCAGCATGACATCGCGGACACTCTCCTTTGATATTGCGGTCGGTAAGGAACTGCTGCTCGCCTTCGTCATAATACTGTTCGCTTTCCATTTCCACGAACTTGCCTTCTTCGTACAATTTCTTGAAGAAATCAGACGCTATCTTATGATGAGTCTTCGATGTAGTGCGCGAATAAACATCAAAGGATATTCCGAAATCCTTGAATGATTCCTTTATTATGCCATGATAGCGGTCAACAACATCCTGAGGAGTGCATCCCTCTTTCTTCGCACGTATTGTAACTGGCACTCCGTGCTCATCAGAACCACCTATGAAAAGCACATCCTTGCCCTTTAGTCTCAAATAACGCACATATATGTCAGCTGGCACATATACACCAGCCAAATGACCTATATGCACAGGCCCGTTAGCATACGGCAAAGCCGAAGTGACAAGCGTACGTTTAAAATTCTTTTCCATTTCCTATTATTATCGATTTTAAGTTATTGCGCCTTAAACTATTATAGTTGTATCTTGCAAAATTACATCTTTCCTTGCAAATACTCAAAAAGTAAGCATACAATATTTGAACAAGTCAAACAAAACACCACAAAAAAACAAAAGAGGAACAACCACTTCGGCTGTTCCTCTGCGCTTCAGGATGGGATTGAACCAAAGACCCCATGATTAACAGTCATGTGCTCTAACCAACTGAGCTACTGAAGCAGAAATGCAATCATTCTCCCTTGATTGCGTTGCAAAGGTAATCACTTGGCATGAAATATGCAAACATCTATTGAAAAAAATAGAAAAATCGCCTTATTTAACGCATTTATTCATACACAAAGACAATTTTTCTCATAAAAGTTAGGTAACTTTGCATTTGAAATTGTTTTACCTTTTACATCTATATCAAGAGCCGTATCTGCTATGCTCAACGCTACCAGACACAGCCCTAATTTATTTTTATGAAGAAAACGCCATTATGAGAGTTTTGATTATTAACACTTCAGAGCACATCGGAGGAGCAGCTATTGCAGCCAACAGGCTGATGGAAGCCTTGAGAGACAATGGCATAAGAGTGAAGATGCTTGTACGCGACAAACAGTCTGAGCAGATGACCGTTGTTTCTATTGGTTCGGGATGGATGCTGCCCGTGAAGTTTTTGTGGGAACGATTGGTAATATTTGTAGCAAACAAATTTAGCAGGCGCAACCTTTTCCAGGTAGATATAGCAAACACGGGTACAGACGTTACCAATCTGCCAGAATTTCAACAAGCAGACATCATACACTTGCATTGGATGAATCAAGGATTCCTCTCCCTTTCCGACATTGAGCGCATCATTGATTCAGGCAAGCCCATTGTAATCACAATGCACGACATGTGGTACTTCACAGGCATCTGCCACTATTCAGGCAATTGCAACAGATACAAGGAAGAATGCCACAATTGTCCTTTGCTCACCGATGGCGGATGGGGCAAAGATATAGCCACAAAGGTATTCAGGAAGAAACAGGAACTTTACAAGAAAACAAAACTCACGTTCGTAGGCTGCAGCCGATGGATAGCATCCCTTGCATCAGAAAGCGCACTTACTGTCGGGCACAAGATTATAAGCATTCCAAACGCCATTGACACAAACCTCTTCCGCCCTATGGACAGAGACGCAGCGCGCCATGCCTGCAACCTGCCAACCGACAAACTTCTCATTCTATTCGGTTCACAGCGCATCACCGACGAACGAAAAGGATTCAAGTATTTGGTTGAAGCCTGCGAAATAATAAAGAAAAAGCATCCTCATCTTGCCAGCAAGATAGGAATAGTTGTAGTAGGAGGCGATTCAAACAAAGTAGCCTCACTCCTTCCTTTGCCAGTATATCCGGTAAGTTACGTAAAAGACGAACACGACATGGTTGAGTTATACAATGCCGTTGACATCTATGTCACCCCTTCCCTGCAAGACAATCTGCCTAACACCATAGTAGAAGCAATGTCGTGCGGAGTGCCATGCGTAGGATTCAACATCGGAGGCATCCCTGAGATGATAGACCATCTTCATAACGGTTATGTGGCCGAATACTGCAAAGCCGAAGATTTTGCCAACGGAGTATGCTGGGCATTACAAAAAGACAACTATAAAGGACTTTGCGATGCAGCTCGCAGAAAAGCACTTGCAACATATTCCGAATCTAATGTTTCAAGAAAATACATAGAAATATACAACAAGGCTCTTGACATCAAAGCCTAAAAACAAACTATCCGCAACCGTGAACAAAAAGCCATTGATAACAATCGCAACAGTCACCTTCAATGCAGCTGACACTCTCCCTCGCACACTTGAAAGCGTGGAAAAGCAAAGTTTCAGCAACATTGAGCATATCATTATGGACGGAAAGTCAAAGGATAACACTGTTGCAATAGCATTGGACTATCAGAAGCGCAACCCAGACAGGCGCATCATTGTCACAAGCGAACCCGACAAAGGCCTATACGATGCCATGAACAAAGCTATCGACAGGGCCAAGGGGAAATACATCGTGTTTCTTAACGCAGGAGACAAACTGCACGACAAAGACACCTTGAAACTCGTTGCAGACAAAGCCGCCCTTTCACCAGCCATCATTTATGGCGATACCAATATAGTAGATAATTCCGGAACCTTCGTCCGTCGCCGCAGGCTGTCACCTCCGCCAGTTCTCACATGGAAATCATTCAAAGCCGGCATGCTCGTATGCCATCAGTCATTCTATGCCTCAACGTCCATAGTACCCCATTACAATCTTAAATACAGATTCTCAGCCGATTTTGACTGGTGCATACGCATAATGAAAGAGGCAAAAAAGCATAATAGGCAAAACGAACTTATTGACGCTCCCCTAACCGACTATCTTGAAGAGGGTATGACAACCGCCAACCACAAAGCATCTCTCAAGGAACGTTTCCGCATAATGGCACATCATTATGGGCTCACCCCTACCATCCTGCAGCATATCTGGTTTGTAGCAAGAGCTGTAATAAGAACATGATTAGACCTGAGGCAAAGGTTCATTCCTTAACAGACATTCCCTACATTCTGCTCTTATGTTCCTTTGCCTAAAAAAACGAACAACATCCTCAAGTACCTGAAACAGCCTTCGGTGTCCAGCAATTGAAGAAACGAACAACCTTTTCTTTATTATACCCTTTTCCTTCTTCCAGGAAACTTGAATCCTGAATATGAATAACCTTGCCATTGCCATCAAGCACTACAATGACAGGATACCCGAAGCGACCAGGATTTCCAAGACGCTTCAGCATCTTTTCCGCCTGCACCTGCTTTTCTTCTCCCAACGATTTGCGAGGATTGTAGTTCACATGTATATACTTGAAATTTTCTTCTACAATCTTACTTATAGTTGTATCATTAGTGATGAAATCGGCAAAGCGCAAACACCAAGGGCACCAGTTTCCGCCAACCTGACACACAACAAACTTCCCATCAGCCTTAGCTTCCATCAACGCCTTGTCAATCTGTTCCAAAGGATTCAAGCTCTCATCATACACCTTCTTCAAAGGCGACTGTGCATTCATCACAACAGAAACAACCATGACAAGCACTGAAAAAATTATCTTCTTCATCATTCCTTTATGATTTAATTATTGTTTTTAAGTTCATGAGTTTTTTAGTTCTTTAATGTAAGAGAATACACCCAATAATGAGGTTATATGGTTTTGAGGTTATGAGGTTTTAAGGTAAGCATCTTAATTCATAATTCATAATTCTTAACGCAAATTCAACTAATAAATGCAACGGATTTGTCGGTTTGAGATAATTTCAGTGAGCAGAGAGGAAAATTCCCTCCCATGCTCTACTGAATGGGATAAAAGTGGTTACTTTACTCCGTCAAACCTCCTACCGAAATCAGT
>JAFTTD010000321.1 GCA_017466965.1 Bacteroidaceae bacterium | reverse complement strand
GGTTTTATACCCTTGTTTTCAAGGTATTCTTGAATATCCATTTTTTTTGTAATGGTCTTTACTTTTCGGGTATGTTTTCAATAATGTCAACCATGTGTGCCCATACTTTTTCTACAGTAGGTATGAGAAGGGCTTCGTCTGGTGAATGTACTCCTCTTAGAGTCGGTCCGAAGCTTATCATGTCTATACCAGGGTACTTCTCACTGAAGAGTCCGCATTCAAGTCCTGCATGTATGGCTTTTACTTTTGGGGTGTTGTTATAAAGCTTCTTGTATGATTCAATGGCCACTTTTAGTATTTCTGAGTTTGGATTTGGTTTCCATCCGGGATATCCGTCGCTTGTTGTCACCTCGAATCCTGAAAGTTTAAGTATTGCTCTAATAGTATTGCTCATGCATTTGCGTTGGCTGAGGATAGAGCTTCTTTGGCTTGTCACTATTTTGAGCTCGTTGTCGTTTAGTTTTACGCTTGCGAGGTTTGAACTTGTTTCCACTAAACCTGGCATATCAAGACTCATTTCATATACTCCATTGTCAATTGCTTGAAGTACATATATGATTTTGTCTGACATCTCCTGAGACATTGCTTTCACGTTTTCCCCAACGCTTTCCATTTTGAATGACGCTGATGCCTCGTCTGGATATTCTCCTTCAATTTCTGAAGCGAATAAGTTGAAGTCGATGCGTGCATTTTCTCTGTCTTTGAATGGAATTGCAATGACTGCTTCTGCATGACGAGGTATTGCGTTATGAAGGTTTCCGCCTTGTATGTCGGCTATAAGGCAGCATCCGTATTTTTCTCTTATTATGTATAAGAATCTTGCTAAAAGCTTGTTTGCGTTTGCACGATGTTTGTTTATGTCATCACCGGAATGTCCACCTCTCAGATTGTCTATCACAATCTTCAGAGCAATGTTTTCAGAATCTGTTTCTTTGAAATCACCACATTTAAGGGTTGCTGTTGTATTTGCTCCACCTGCACATCCTACGAATATCTCACCTTCATCTTCACTGTCGAGGTTGATGAGGTATTTTCCGCTCATGAATCCCGGTTGTATAGCAAAAGCGCCTGTAAGTCCTGTTTCTTCATCGCGAGTGAACAGACATTCTATTGGACCGTGGTTTATTTCCTTTGAAGTGAGTACAGCCATAGCCATTGCGACTCCTATTCCATCGTCTGCTCCGAGCGTGGTACCTTTAGCTTTTAGCCATTCCCCATCAATGTATGTTTGAATAGGGTCGTTAAAGAAGTCGATATTGCAATCGGTGGTTTTTTCACATACCATATCCATGTGCGACTGTAATACTAATGTAGCCTTGTCTTCCATTCCTTTTGTTGCAGGCTTGCTAATCAACACGTTGCCTGCTTCGTCTGTTTTGCAATCCAGACCATTCTTTTCAGCGAATTTCTGAAGGTAGTCAATCATCTTTTCCTCATGCTTGGATGGACGAGGGACATTGTTTATTTCTTTGAAATAGTCGAATACTTCTTTTGGCTTCAATTCTGTATATTCCATATTTTATTAATTTTTTTATTGTTGTTAGTTTACTTGTTGACAGAAGTTTTTTATGTCATATTAGCTGTATAACTATTTTTAATACGGCAATGAAATCAAATTCTCTATAAAAATTTGGCATTTAGACCACCTTGCATTAACTTTGCATACAAATTTAGTAAAGAATGTTGAAACTATTCCTATTTTGCTTGTTAATTATTGCTATTTGTATTGGATTTATGTCTGTAAAGATATTATTCAAGAAGAATGGACGTTTCCCTAACACACACGTTTCTGGTAGTAAGGAGATGAGGAAAAGAGGAATAACTTGTATTCAGAGCCAGGATGCGGCTATGAGAAGAAAAAGCCCATACGCAGTAAATGAAAGACAAAAGTGATAACTCTTTAGGGATGTCATTAACGATATTATGCAATAAAAATAATTAATTAATATAAATAATGAAAAAGTATAATTATTTCCTTAGTGGATTGTTTATGTTTGCAGTTGCTGTACTGACTGCATGTTCCAACAATGGCGGACAAGCCGCTGATGCTAATGCCAAGGACGGCTCAAGCAAAAGTCTGAATATAGCATACGTGCTTATTGACACCTTGACTTCACAGTATGAACTTTACAAGGATGCAGCCGATAATTTCCAAAAGAAACAAGCAGACGCTGAAGCTACTATCAATGAAAAAGGCAAGAATTTTGTTAAGCAGATGGAAGAGTTTGAGCGCAGAGTGAAAGCCAATCTTTATACTCAAGACCAATTCAATAAGGAGCAGGCTCGCTTGTCACGTCTTCAGCAGGATGTACAAGAGATGCAGGTACGTCTGTCAAATGATTTGCAAGAAGAATACCAGAAGGAACTTCAGGCGTTGACAGACACAATCCAGAATTTCATGAAAGGTTATGCTAAGGCTAATGGATATGACTTTATTCTTTGCAAGAGCAGTGGTATTGACAATGTTCTTTATGCAGCTGAATGCTATGATGTGACAAATGATGTTGTTGAACAGCTCAACAAGCGTTATGAGGAACAAAACGATGTTCTGAAGAAATAATCGAAAATAGAATTTAGCTATTTGTTGAAATATAAAAAAGCATTGTCGATTGGACATTACATCCGATTGACAATGTTTTTTTGTTGCAATAAATTTTGCAAGTAGAAATAAAATAGAATAATTATATTGCTGAATTATAAATTCTTTTATGAAACACCAATATCAGTGCGCTGCATTTTTGTTTTCAGCGCACTTGCTTCAGATTTCTACTGCGCCGTTTCTGATTTTCCAGTGTGCTGTTTTTCTACATATATATTGTCACTGCTAAAAGATTAGCCATTTTCTTTTAGTGTAACACTAATATAAATTTATAAATCACTGATATATAGTCGTATATATTCTTATTCGTGGTGGTATGGCTCGCCGTTGATTATTGTCATTGCTCTGTATAGCTGCTCAACGAAAATTAGTCTGACCATTTGATGTGAGAATGTCATCTGTGACAATGAAATGAGTTCAGAAGCTCTTTCTCTTACACTATCAGAGAATCCGTATGGACCTCCAATTATTAACACAAGCCTGCGTGGAGTTGAATTGAGCTTTTTCTCAAT
>JAFTTD010000320.1 GCA_017466965.1 Bacteroidaceae bacterium | reverse complement strand
GGTGACAGCAGTGTTGTTTCTGTTATCTTGTCGCCGCCACGAATTTGGCATCCGACGTATGACTGAGGCAGTTTGATTCGTTGTTTTTCCCTGAGGTATGTTTCATGTATGTAGCGGTTGGGCCGCCATGTGATTTCAATCAGTTTGTTCATTGCTTGGGTGTATCCCCCGTTGATGCCAAGCTCTGGTATGAAATAATGATTCTCTTCTTTGAAATGAATGTCGCTGTTCAACAGTGTCCTTTCTTTATAGCATAGTAGTGATTTAAGATGGCCTATGGCTGAAAGTGCTTTGCTTTTGACTATCCACTTAATTATGCCAATTGCTGACGTTTTACCCCCCCCTCGTTGCATATACTAAGTTATTGAATAACAATGCGTTAGCATTTGGGATTGGGTGACGGTTGTAGATGCGGTGGAAATCATCGTTGATTTCTTCACAGAATGGTTCAAAATAATCAGTCCAGCCTTTGTTGTGAGCAAAATTTGCTCCTTTGGAATACAGACTGAATTTGATTTTGTGCTGCAGACAGTAGAGCATGGCGTGTAGCATGTATTTGTATTCTGCAAAGAAGCCTGCGTCTATTCCAACTCTGTAAACTAGCTTTCGCTTGAATGAATTGTTGAAAGTTTGATAAGACTTTGATAATTCCATTTTTTATTTATTTATTTTTTTGTAGATGAATCTGGCTATTTTCCCAAGCAAGGTGTATCGTATTCCCCAGTCGTGTATTGCTTCTGCAAAGAGAGCTTCAATGCGAGGGTCTTTTTGTGGTGTCCTTTTTTTTACTATGAGAAACCGATGTAGGGGGGGGCGGTCATAGTTGAACGATTGCAATATGTCGTATGCTCTGAAGTGGGTTCCGTTTCTGAGACCTATGTTTCTTACAAGTGTCTTGGCAGGAGTTAGACATAGTGCGCCAGCCTTGTAGATGGCTATTTCCCAGCAGATGTCCCATGGTATGGGATTCTTGTCGAGTGATTTCAGGCATGGAAATTCGCCGTTGTACTGTATTGCTCTTATGTCGGCGTTAGTCATTCCTTCGAGTGCTTCTTCGCGTGAGGAATAGTGACGGAAATGCTTTTGCCACTTTTCGCGCCATGTGCCCCATCCCCATCCTGACATGTGAGGGGTGAAGTATGTTTCGTCATTGGCATACAACAGTTCGGGATGCTCGTCAATGAGGTTGAGGTTGGTGAATCCGGACAGGTGCATGACTTTTGGGTTGTCTTTGTAGAGCAGAAACCCGTCGTTCATGTACTCAAGGAAGTATGGCGATGTGCAGATGTCGTCTTCAAGTACTATAATTCTTTCTCTGAATGTGAATATATGAGAAATGCCTTCAATTATGTTTCTTTCAAGATAGTAGTTCTCAGGACGCTCTATGATGACAAAACTTTTGAACAGATGCTGTTTGTCAATCCATTCCTTAGTGTCGTGGAGGAAGGAGCGAAGCTCGTTAACCTGATTCCATGATTCGCTGTCTTTTCCACCGTCTGAAAAGACATATACGTCGGTCTCTCTTGCCAGTGTGTTGGCTAAAAGGCACTCAATGGTTCTCCGTGTGTTTTCAATACGGTTATAAACGAAAAGTGCTACTGGAGAAAATGATGTTACATCCATTATATGAGTGATAGATTTATTAAAGAATTATTGTTTTTGAAGTGGGGACGAGGCGTCAGGAACGGCCTTTCCTTATTACCGCCTTGAGAGTGTGTGCTATTTCTGCTGAGTAATTGTTCAGGTTGAAAAGCCTCTCTGCCAATGCTCTTGCGTTGCGCCCCATTCTTTCTGCTTCTTTGGTGTCTGTAGCTATTCGCTCAATGGCGTTTTCCCATGCCTTGATGTCTCCCGAAGGTACTGTGATACCCACTTCTTCCTTGTCTATGTCAAAGGCAAACGTAGGGTTGCTTGTGCAGATTACAGGCAGTCCGAGAGCAAGGGCTTCTACGAGGGTGGTTAGTCCGACGGTATAGTTGGTAGGCATGCAGCAGATGACTGCGCATTGTGCTCTGCACACTTTAAGGCTGAGCTCGTAGGGGCATAGACCGTTTATGAAGTTTAACTTCACGTTTTTAGGCAAACTGATAGAACTGAAAATTTTTCTGTAGTCGTCTTTGCCAGCTCCGTAAGCTATGTGTATGTCAAGATGCTGCTCGGTTTTGGCGAATGCGCTAACGAGAGTAGGCATGTCTCTTCGCTCTTTGCCTGTGGAGATGAAGCCTGTTCGGCCATGTTCCCCTTCTCCTGTTTCGCGAATAACTCTGTCGTAAAAATCTATGTCTGCCCCCCAATGTATCATCTGCATGCGTTCACGTGGCATTTTGCCCGACTTCAATGATTGTGAAATAAGATAGTCACTGAAGAAGAATGCGTGGTCTATGCCTTTGTAGAAAAGGCGCGATATGAGTTGGCGCAATGGGTTTTTGGCGGTGACTATAGGCTGATGGTGCCAGATAACTATAGGCTTTCGGTATATTCTTATTGCTCGCAGCAGTATGATAAGCTCTATACCCATGAAAGAGGATGCGTACAGAGCATCGTAACTTTTTCCGCATGTGAGAATCCTCCATGCCGTCAGAAATGTTAATTTCAGTCTGTTGTTGTAGAATGGCTTGAAAGGGTGCATAATGGTTTCAATGCCATGACGGGGCAGATGGGTAGCTCCGTAGAGGAGATGCCCAGGAAATATGCCTTCGCGCCATTCTTTATAGATGCGGCTGAGGTCTTGAGTATGATAAAAATATACTTTCATCCTTGTTTGTTCTGCTACTGAGGTAGTGTGTTCAGGAACAGCTCAGCACACCATAATTGCCATTTCTGGTTTCCTGTCAGCTTGTCCATAGGTATGTCATTTCTGAACTCGCTTCGCTTTGGTCCTTCCCAGTTCTTGAACACCAAGTCAACAGGGCGTGGCATTGGTATTTTGGCTGGCACCGGAAATTCAGGGTACTTGAGAGAATATAGCTCACGCACAAGATATTTTGGCTCACCGTTTCTGACACGCGCCATATCGAGTTCGTCGCGCATTATCATGCAAGCGTATGGGTCGTAGTATGGCATTTGAGCTGTAGCAAATGCATTGAGATACGAGCTTGAACTCTCTATGGAGAAAACATTGTCCATGAAATCAAGGAGTCGGATGCCATTGCCGTTACGGTATTTTTCAAATAGTTCGCTCATGCTGACCGGGTTTGTAAGAACCATTTCTGGGTCAAGGAATGTGTAACGTCTGACGAACTCATCGTAAGTCCAGTCCTTTGATAGCAGTTGGTCCATGCCACCAAATATGAGGTCGGCACTTTCGCCTACGATAACAAGATCTACACCATCGGCTTTTGCTGCCAACGAAGCCTTGTAAATCTGTGGCTCAATGGAATGGACTGGAGCGCACTTCCTCTTTATGACATCAGGAGTGAACTTGTTGTAGTCTTCAGCTCCTATTTCTATAAGATGGTGCACAAGGCCGAACTTCTTGCAGTAGCTGGCAGCCCTTGCCACATCGTCGTCAAAGCAGTTTGTGCCCTTAGCCGTGAATGTATATGCATGACTGCCTTCTCTCAAGTAGGCTGCAAGTATGGCGCTGTCCATGCCTCCAGAAAGCAGAATGCCTATGTTCTCGTATTTTTTGTACAAATCGTTGAATTGCCTTCTAATCACTTCGTCCATGTCAGTAGCTGATGCCACACTGACTCTTTGTTCTGTTGGCATAGGACGGAACAGCTCATGCTTCTGTCCT
This sequence comes from Bacteroidaceae bacterium, assembly GCA_017466965.1. The sequence goes on along the minus strand of JAFTTD010000320.1, from coordinate 427 downwards.
TCGGCAAAATCAACGTCTTCCTTCCAAATATATCGCAGTGCAATGTATGAACTGAGGCAGAAATCTTTGTCTATCATAATTCTTGTTTTAGTGGTTTTTGAGTTTTGAGTTAGCAAATCAAGGTTATAAGGTTATGAGGTTGTAAGGTTTTTAAGGTAAGCAATGCCACCCATTGGTGTAAGGGCACTAAAGTGCACTCCTTTGTGAAACTAAAGTTTAAGTTGTCGCAAGCGGAACTCCTATTCCGTTCCGCCGTCTTTTTTACTTCCTCTTTTAACTTCTCTAACTCCTAAAAACTTAACTCCTTAACTTCTTAACTCCTTCTTTTAACTTCTTGAATAATTATTTCACATCTTCAAGGCTCTCGCCTCTTACAGCCTTCAAAGCCTTTGTTATCTGAGTAGAGGAAATTCCTTTGGTATAAGGG
>JAFTTD010000319.1 GCA_017466965.1 Bacteroidaceae bacterium | reverse complement strand
TTATAACCTCAATTAGCAAACTCAAAAACTCAAAAACTCAAAAACTCAAACTCAGACTAAAACAAAATGATACGGATACAATTTCAATGTGATTACAATGAGGGGGCACATCCCCTTATCATGCAGCGTCTTATGGAGACGAACATGGAGCAGACTGTGGGGTACGGCGAGGATCCACATTGGGAGAATGCTCGCAGTCTGATAAAAAAGGCTTGTTGTCGTGACGACGCTGATGTGCATTTCCTCGTAGGCGGAACACAGTCGAACACTACCGTGATTTCGCACATATTGCGCCCTTATCAGGGAGTGGTTTGCGCTGATACAGGGCATATAAACGTCCACGAGACTGGTGCCATTGAGGCTACAGGCCATAAAGTGCTTGCATTGCCGAATACGGACGGCAAAATATCTGCCGAGCAGATAGAGCATACAGTGATGGAACATCTGGCTGAGGACGGACCGGAACATACCGTCATGCCTGGAATGGTCTATATTTCATTCTCTACTGAAACGGGCACCATATATACAAACAGCGAACTTCTTGAAATAAAGAAGGTGTGTGAGAAGTATAACCTTCCGCTCTTCATAGACGGGGCACGACTTGGATACGGACTTGCTTCACCGCTTTGTGACATCACTCTGCCACAGCTTGCGGAGATAGCCGATGTGTTCTATATCGGAGGAACTAAGGTAGGTGCTCTTTTCGGCGAAGCAGTTGTTATCACCAACGAAAGGCTAAAGCCTCATTTCCGTTACAGCATAAAGCGTCATGGAGGGATGTTGGCAAAGGGCAGACTGTTAGGGATTCAGTTCGAGACGCTCTTTACTGACAATCTGTATTTTGATATTGCCCGCCATGCAGTGGAGCAGGCTATGAGAATAAGGCAGGCGCTCCATGAATTGAACGTCCCTCTGCTGAAAGACAGTCCGACAAACCAGCAGTTCCCAATATTCACAAACGAGCAGTATGAACGCCTTTCAGAGCACTTTGTACTTTCGCCTTGGAAACAGATGGACGAAAACCGTCTGGCGGTAAGAATATGTACCAGCTGGGCAACGCTTCCGGAGAATGTGGATACGCTCATCAAGGAGATGAAGGACGTCATCTGATGTGCCTCCTCTTGATGTCGGAATAAAATGAAACAATAAAAGCAGTCCTCAAAAAAAGTTTTTTGCTTTTCTGAGGACTGCTTCTATTTTATATATTTTATAGGGTTAAGAACGGTTCTACAAATCGTTGAGCGTCCATTCTTCTGTCCAAGGAATAGTAATTTCTCCAGTTTCCTTGTTTATCTTCATTGGCAACCATATATATCGGCTGTCTGCCAAATCCTTTTTCTTCCACATGTCGAAGCAGGCTATGAACTTGCCTTCTTCTGGCGCAACAGGGATGACGTATGTGCTCTGTCCGTAGAAAGTCTTGTCAGCGTCAACACCTGTGCATGGATTGCCAAGAACGGTCCATTCGCCCATGATGCTGTCTGCCACCGCAAGTTCAGCCTGATTAGGATCCCATCCTGTACATCCGCTTGAAAGCATATAGTAGCGTCCGTCGTATTTGAACACTGCTGGAGCCTCGCGAGCCTTGTCGATGAATCTGCGCACATAGTGTCCGTCTGGTTTCAGATAGTCGTCGGTCAGGCGGTTGATGTGGAGTGTCTGATTGTGTTCGGACGAAGAGAACTGGTATGCAGTGCCGTCGTCATCGACAAACAGAGTCTGGTCGCGGCTCATGGTTCCGTTAGGACGGAAACTTCCAATATATTCATACGGTCCTTCTGGAGTGTCGCTCACAGCCACTCCTGCAGCCGCCATGCTGTAGTCTGCACTTTCAGCATGTACCCACATCACGAACTTTTTTGTCTTTTCATTATATATCACTTTCGGACGTTCGATTACTTTCGACGGATGCAAGTCGCTCTCCGGATTGTCAGGTTCAGCCTTCAGTGCCAGCCCTTCGAATTTCCAGTTCACGAGGTCCTTGCTCGAATAGCAGCTCACACCGGTAACGTCCGTACGGTAGCATTCCCATGTAGCCCATTCGGGGAGTATTGTTTCGCCCACCTTGTATTCGCCATACCAATAGTACGTTCCGTTGTGTTTCATGATTCCCCCTCCATGTGCATTGATAGGGTTCCCGTCCGAGTCGTTCCATACTTCCTTTGGTCGGATAGGTGTGTCCGGTTGTTGTGAACACGATTGTGGCAGCATCAGCATCATGAATGCCATAGCGCCTAAAAATAATTTCTTCATAAAGTGATTAGATGTTTTTAGGTTTTAGAATGAATATGGCAAAAGTACCAAATATATTTTGTTTCGTCAAGAGAGGGAGGGGATATTTTTATTATGAGCTTGTTACATTGGGTTACGGGAGTTCAGTTTTAAATTATGAATTAAGAATTATGAATTATGAACAATCGTGCAAACGAGAGCAGAATCAAGTTTACTTGGATTATGCCGAGTGCAGCCGATTGAAGGCGAAGCCTACCTTAAAACCTCACAACCTCAAAAACTTATAAACTTAAAAGAGGGTACAACGAAACAACATTCTGCCAAAGTTGAGTAAATGAATAAAAAACGGTATATTTGCAACATGAAACGAGTTATTATCATTGGAGCGACTTCAGGACTGGGGCGCGAAACGGCAAAACTTTTCGTTGAGAACGGATGGAAGGTGGGCATTGCAGGCAGACGCGAAGATTTGCTTTGCTCTTTTGCTGATGAGCATCCGCAGGCCAAAGTGGAATGCGAACGCATTGATGTCACAGAGCAGAACGCAACAGACGCCCTGCAGCGCCTGATAGAAAAGACGGGAGGTATGGACCTCATGCTGCTCAGTAGTGGCATTGGTTATCAGAACCGCAATCTTGTGCCCGAAACTGAATTGGCCACCGTGCGTACCAACTGTGAGGGCTTCACCCGTATAGTGGATTATGCATTCAACTATTTCAAGAGCAGCATAAGAGAGGGGAGAGTTGACCACGGCCACATAGCCGTCATAAGTTCCATTGCCGGAACAAAGGGGCTTGGTGCAGCTCCCGCATATTCGGCAACAAAGCGATTTCAGAACACATATATCGAAGCTCTCTCACAGCTTGCTTCCATTGAGGGCGTCAACGTATGCTTCACCGACATTCGTCCGGGTTTTGTAGCCACAGCCCTCCTCCGCGACACCCGTTATCCGATGCTCATGGATGCGCCTACAGTGGCACACCATATATTCCGTGCCATAGTGCGCAGAAAGAAGGTGGCGGTCATCGACTGGCGCTATGCAATACTCGTAGCTTTCTGGCGACTCATCCCCAGAGCATTGTGGATAAGACTGAAGGTGAAGAATTGAGATTAATCAGGAGTTAAGGAGTTAAGTAGTTAAGTTTTTAGTAGTTCAGTAGTTCAGTAGTTCAGGAGTTCAGACGAATGCATTGGGTGGCATAGCTAACTCAAAAACTTAAGAACTCAAGAACTAAAAAACTTAAACTTAGCCTTATAACCTTAAATCGCTAACTTAAAAACTAAAAAAACTCAAACTCAGCCTTATAACCTCAATTAGCAAACTCAAAAACTTAAATACTTAAAAACTAAAAAACTTAAATGAGAATTAGAAATCTTATGGTGGCGTTGTCCGCCGCTTTTGTCTCCCTGTCGGCTTATGCTGACGAGGGAATGTGGCTCCTCAATCTTATGAAGGAGCAGAACTCCATCAGCCTCATGAAGGAGAGGGGATTGAAACTTGATGCTGATGACGTGTATAACGCAAACGGTGTCTCACTCAAGGATGCAGTGGGAATCTTCGGTGGAGGATGCACAGGCGAGATCGTCTCTCCCGAAGGTCTGATACTGACAAATCATCATTGCGGATATTCTTCCATACAGATGCATTCGAGTGTGGAGCATGACTATCTGACCAACGGATTCTGGGCCATGAACCGCAGTGAGGAACTCCCAACTCCGGGACTCCGTTTCCAGTTTGTGGAGCGCATAGAGGACATTACCGACATCGTCAACGCAAGAATAAAGTCGGGCGAGGTGGACGAGATCACTGCTCAGACAGCCAACTTCCTCAACAAGATTGCCCACGAGCAGTATGCCAAGAGCGACCTCAGGGGGAAGAAAGGCATCAGCGTAAGAGCGCTTCCTTTCTATGCCGGAAACAAATTCTACATGTTCTATATGAAGATATATACAGACGTGCGCATGGTGGCAGCTCCGCCATCGTCGGTGGGCAAATTCGGTGGAGAGACCGACAACTGGATGTGGCCACGCCACACAGGCGACTTCTCCATGTTCCGCATCTATGCCGACAAGGACGGTAACCCTGCCGAATACAGCAAGGACAATGTTCCGCTCAAGACGCCTAAGTATCTGCCTATATCCATCAAGGGACTTGACGAGGGCGACTATGCCATGATCATGGGATTCCCTGGTTCCACAAGCCGTTACCTCACAGCAAGCGAAGTGCGCATGCGTATGGAGGCGCAGAACCAACCCCTTATCGACATCCGTACTGCCCGTCTCGAAGTGTTGCGCGAGGCAATGGCTGCAAGCGACAAGACACGCATACAGTATGCCTCAAAGTTTGCCGGCAGCAGCAACTACTGGAAAAATTCCATCGGAATGAACAAGGCTATCAAGGACAACGACGTGCTTGGTTCCAAGGCTGAGACAGAACGCAGATATGCCGAGTTTGCAAAGGGCAAGGCCGAATACGAAGGAGTGGTGGAGAAGATTGACAACGTCATCTCCCAGATACAGCCTGTCACCCTCCAGGCCACATACGTGAAGGAAGCCTTCATGTCGGCTGTTGAGTTCAAGTGCTCATCCCTCTATTTCGAAAATTTGGTCAGCGCCCTGAAGAAGAACGACAAGGAGGCAGTCAGTGCCGCCATCGAGAACGTGAAGAGAAACTTTGCCTCAATCCATAATAAGGACTACGACCACGAGGTGGACCGCAGAGTGGCTAAGGCAGTGATGAAAGTATATGCCGAAAAGACAGCCCCAGCCCTCCGTCCCGACTTCTTCCAGACAATAGACAGGGAGTACAAGGGCAACATCGATGCATACGTCGATGACATGTACGACAAGTCGATTCTGGCTAACGAAAAGAACCTCAGCAAGTTTGCCAAGAAGCCTACGCTCAAGGCCATCGAGTCCGACCTCATGATTGCCTTCACCAGCTCTTGCGCCAGGAAATACGCCGAGCTTTCAGGCCAGTCCACAGAACTCCGCGAACAGCTCACCTTGCTCCACAAGGCTTACATCCGCGGACTGAACGAAATGAAACTCCCCGTTCCGTCCTATCCTGACGCCAACTTCACAATGCGCCTCACCTATGGCACCGTGAAGTCATACGACCCTAAGGACGGAGTGCACTATAAGTACTACACCACTACCGACGGCATCCTCCAGAAGGAAGATCCGCAGAATGCCGAGTTCGTAGTGCCTTCAAAGCTGAAGAGCCTCATTCAGGAGCGCGACTTCGGTCGTTACGCAATGCCTAACGGCGATATGCCAGTGTGCTTCCTCACCACCAACGACATTACGGGCGGAAACTCTGGTTCGCCAGTCATCGACGCTGAGGGCAACCTCATAGGCTGTGCCTTCGATGGCAACTGGGAGTCGCTCAGTGGCGACATCAATTTCGACAACGACCTCCAGCGATGCATAGCCCTCGATATCCGCTACGTCCTCTTCATACTTGAGAAGTTCGGCAACTGCCGCCACCTCATCCAGGAAATGAGGATAGTGGAGTGACAGCATATGATAACATGAAGACTAAGAAAGGGGAGGGGAACCTCCCTTTTTTTGTCTTTTGACATACGCTTGGGCTTGTTTAACATTTGTTAAAGGTGCGCTTTTTTGACTTTTCCGTTTTAATAGAAAAGTTCAATTTATTAATGAAATGAAAAAAGAGAACACTATATTTATCCCTGATGCTATTGCTTTTGAGAAAGCGATGTTGAGGATTAGAGAACGTTTGGTTTTGACTGCTGTTTCTTTTTTACACGATGCGGATGAAGCTGAGGATATAGTGCAGGAAGCATTAATGCGATGTTGGGTAGCACGTCAACGATTTGATAATTCGGATGAATTGTTGTACTTTGCTGTTAGGATTGTCAAGAACTTGTGTATTGATATTCTTCGTAAGAGGAAGTATGCTGTTTATGGCATTTGTGAAGATGAAGTTCCATCTGTTGAGACCAATTTCATAGAAAGAGAGCAGCAAAATCGGATGTTAGAGTGCATGAAACGCTTACCTGTGGGAGCACGCGCTATATTGCAAATGAAGGGTATTGATGCCTTGTCTTATAATGAAATAGCCACTATGCTTGGCACTACCGAGGCTGCTGTACGTGCTAAGGTTGCAAAAGCGAGACAAAAACTATGGAGTATTTATAACAAAAGAAAATGAAATAAAATGGACAAGAAACTGCTGGAACGCATAGAACTATTGCTCAATCGTTACAATGAGGCTTCTTCAACTGATGAGGAAGAAAGGGAATTGGCTGATTTTTTTAGCCAATCTTATGATGGTTCCCCTGAAGAATGGAATAAGTATAGGGATTTGTTCATGATGTTTGCTGAAAACTCTACGTTAATCAGTGACAAGGATATAGATGCTATGTTAGCTCTCCGTAAAAATAGAGGACTATGGTTTAGGTATATTGGGATAGCTGCATTCATTGCTTTGTTGGTAGGCTTCTTTCTTCATAATGTGGAAAAAGATAATTCGCCAGAGGATTATAGAAATGCTATATCATTGCAGACACGAGAAAGGGATTCACTTCAAAAAGGTTTGTTGGTCTCTGAGGGCGCAAATATGATAGACAGCATGGCATTAGTCGCCAAAACTTCAGAATTGTCATCATCACCTGTACGATTAAAATCAGAGAATCAAACACACACAAAGATTGTAGAACATTCCAAAAACAGTGATATATCATCCTCTATAAAACTTGTGCCACAATCAGAAGATGTTGTAATTGGAATGCAGGCAAAGTCAACTACAAAAGATTCAATTGTAACACCAACGTTGTCCATTAATGAATTTTTCTTATCAGCGGACAGTGTTTCATTATCAGTTCAAAGTAACATGGCAGCCAATAAAGCAACTGTAAATCTGACTACTATAAGTGGGCAATTATCAAATAACATAAGTTTAAGAGGAAAAGACAAATATGATAAACTTTCCGAGTATAAAAACGAGTCTTTGAGAATAAATTCATATCATGACCAACTTAATACCAGTTCTTTGTCAAAGCAGTTAGCAAGCAGCAACAAGATAATAACCAAAACAGATAATAGTATAACTTTCACAGTAGATGAAGGATTGCCCCCTATAGCGAAAGAAAAATCTTATGGCATGAGGATGATGGACGGTGAAGAAGTAGCTAAACATATTTTGTCGTACGAGAGTACAAAGGACAACGTGAATATTGTTGCATCAAGTTTTGCTGATGAACATAATTTATGCTATTATGGTAAGGATAATTTCTTCAAGTGTATTGTTGCGGCCTATGCTAATCATAAGTCATTAATATTGTCACCCGACATGATTTGGTTGTTGATTAGTCAAGGATTTTCGAGATATGCAAATGAACATTCAGAAGAAATGCGTCCTCTTTTGGTGAATCACGATGGAAAGATAGAACTGACAGTTGTAACAGATAAGGAGTTGCTAACAGAAAAGGCTGATTGGGAAACTATAATGGAAGATTTTGCCGATTCAATCCAACTGCACACAAAAGGGAATATATCAAAGACTATGACTGCTGATTTTTCCACTACAACAAGCACATCGCGTATTGTATCAGAGATTACCTTAATGGCGAGTGTTAAATCATACTTTGAATATGCAGTAATGTATATATCATGTGGCATTCCAAGTATAACGCTTAAAGGAACAGTTACCGACTGGCAACTTGTATTAGACAAGGCAAAAGAATTAAGAATATATGGATTTAAGGAATGGATTGATGACATAGAGCCTATTTTGGAAGAGTTTGTACGTACTGCTAATGGAGAGGTAAACCAGAGATTTTGGCAAAGTATGGTGAAGCAAAAAAGGGTTGACAGCTTGAGAGGCGGTGATTGCATTCCTGTTATGGCTACAGAACTGGACGGATGGATACTTAAATTTTTCCCAGATGAAAATGGTTATACCTTAGATAAAAAAACACATGATGAAAATATGCCAGAGGATAGAGTCAGAGTAGCTTTCAGATATATAATTATAGATCCTATGAGTAACAACACTATTATCAGTGACATACCAATGGAGCTGGTGGCTGGATTTGTTGGAGCCGAAGAAAATATCGAAAACAATACTCTTACACCTAAAATAGGATGGTTCGTACGGACAAACGAAGATGAAGATGATTAGTTTGGAGAAAGAAAAACATCTTATGAAATGTCTTTCTGAGTGAGGTAATTCCAATATTGAATTTGACTTTAATAGAGTGCAAATAACCTTGTCAATAAAATAATTTATTAATTTTTAACCCTTGTTTAATTGTTTGTCTTTCAGGATTTTGTGTAATGTAGAAGACGTTGGCAGTATAAGGGTGGTGAGTTGTTCTTGTTGTTGCTTTTTAGTATTTTTGTATAGTCTTCATTGAATTATCCATCTGTTGAAGGCTATATAAATTAAATTTTCATTCATATTATAAAAGCTATGGCAAAAACTTATGATGAGGCAGTGCGCAAGGCACGCCTGCTGGCTGACGGACTCAGCAGCAACATTGACAAGGTTGGAGAGTATGGAATCACAAAAGAGGACGTAGATTCTCTTTTGGCGCTTGCAGATGATGGTGCAGTGAAAAGTAAGGAACTTGATGAACTTCGTGCTTTGCTGACTGAAAAAACAGCAGTGGCAAGAGCTGTTTTTACAGAAATCAATATGAGGACTAAAAGTTTGAAATTGATGGTCAAGCCTAATGTCTTGCCCGAATTTTGGATTAATTACGGTATTGAAGACAAAAGATAAGCGCATTGTTAAACAAATTGTAATTATCTGATGAAAAACGCAGGCTCATTGATGTAAAAATGAGCCTGCGTTT